>JAFASD010000340.1 GCA_019244945.1 Acidobacteriaceae bacterium
TGATCGAAGAAATGCGCATAGTAATCCTGAGTGCGGGCGTATAGATCGCGAAGAGCGGCGCTGATGCTTGCGGCTTGCGCATACGGCGAATCGCCACTGACCATAGACAAAACGAGTGGAAAGACGGTTCCGCGATCGCGTTTTGGATCGAAGGAGAGCTTCAGCTCGAGCGGATATGTCTGCGGGTGCTCTTGATAAGGAGGCATGATTCCGGAGTGCGTGTGCGGCATTGCAACGATCGCGGAGAATTGCGGGTTATCGGTGTGCAAGACGTAGACGCCGCTATCCCCTTGCGCGATCCACTCGCCGTTAGGGCGCCCGAAATTCGGCGCGGGCCACATGCGCAACATTTCCGGCGTGAAGGAAAACGTCACATCCAGCGGCCGTATGGATTCGATCTCGAAAAAGACCGCGGTTCCGGTCGCGGGAGCAGGTGAAACGCCGCCCCGCGGCGCAAACATGTGCTGGCGAATCGTGAACGCCGCGTGCGAATAGGTGATGACCGTTTCGGCTGGAGTGACCTTGATCTCCGCGGCCAAAGCATTTACATCGATGGGAACGGCATAATTTGCAAGCTCGGCTTGGATTCTGAAGTTGCTGAGGATCTTGACCGGCCACAGCCAGGCTTCGAACTTTCCGTTTTGCCGGCCGAAAAGCGCGCCATGCTCGCCCGCCACTGTCCAGGGCAGTCCGGGAACGCAGGGCGAGACGATCTGAAGCGTACTCGTGGGTTTGGAAAAATCGGTCAGAGGCGCGAGTTCCGCTCCCACGGCAGTGGTTGCGAGCAGAAGCCATAGGAATCGTCGATGCATGGTCACTTACTCCAATTCACAGAATTGAGCGGCAAGGCGGAGAGTGCATGCGCCGCTCGGCTGCTTCAAAGTAAACGCTATAACACTAACAAAACGGGAGAACTTCTGTTCCGTACGGCCGAAGGCGCGGGCGGCTCCATCAATGGCGGAGCAACATTTCGTACAGGCTGTCCAACTCCGTCATATGGCTGCGAACCAGCCGAAGATGAGTCTCCATTTCAAAGCTGGGGCCGCCCGTTCCACCACTGAACCGATGAAAAGCGGCCGTTGACAGGGCATCTAGATAGGAATGCCAGAGCTGCTCCACGTGATCAAATTCCGCGACGTCCTGCTCTCGTGTCAGCGCAACTCCGCCAGGCCCCGGGACGGGTGGTCCGCCGGTGAGATCGGGATATTTTAAGCCCAAAAGAGCGCGAATAGCGTCCTCATAGCTCTTTAAGTTCTGGTCCGTGACTTCGACTGCTTTCCCGAAGCAGACATTGAACTCGTAGGTGTTGTTCGCGGTTTTGCAATCGCCGGCCTTTTCCCGGGCCATCTCGGCGTCAAACCCCTGTTTCGCTTGAGCGCGCAGCGTGGCGCGTTTCGCGTCCAGATCACGGATTTGCTGTTGGAGAGCCTGTTGCTCAGGAGTGAGAATTTTCTTCGTTTCGGATGGCGGTTGCTGGCTAAAACCGGGAACAAACAGAGTGAGCACGAAACACGACATCAGGGCCGCTCCGCGCATGGCACGGCCTGCGAATGCACAGGAAAACCAGAATGCACGTGTCGACATAGGCAAGATCTCCTGCTCTGAATATAGGCGCTCAAAACCGGCTCAATCATCCAGAACGGGTTCGAGGCGCTCTTCGGGTTGTGGACGCAATTCGTGGTGGCGCATCAAGGTGCGCGCACAGGTGTTCCAACGCAAAATCGAATCGTCATTTCCGGGTGGCCGAAGGGTTTCGGCCAGTTCATAGAAGCGCATGGCATCGAGGAACTCGGCATAGGCTTTCGGCCCCCAGCCCAAGAGTGCTTGCTTCATGCGCGCTCTTGCGGAGCGCTCATAAACGATCCCGGTATAGTAGGCACGTTCGTAATCGTCGTTAATTTTGGCCAGGACCTCGCGTGCGCGCGAGACGGTCGCTTCCGTGCCGCATTGGTCGGTTAGCGAAAGCAGGAGCGTCACCAAAGCCGCCTGGTGAGAAGGATCGACGCGCAAAATATCGAGGCAAATGCTCTCAGCCTGCCACGGTTCGTCCAGCAACCGATAGCGCTCGGCTTTTTCAAGGGCTTCGGGTATTGCCGTTGTTGATAACGATTTCAGCTCGAAATCCATTACATCCTCTTTACGGTTCTTCTCCTATTTTCCGAAAATTCGAAAGAGCTTGCGAAGGGGATCGAAATACTGATCCACGACTCGCTCCTTCAGCGGAATAATTGCGTTATCGGTGATCGTAATTCCTTCGGGACAAACTTTGGTGCAGCACTTGGTGATATTGCAGAAACCGATGCCATGCTCTCTCCGCAGCTCGGGTGCGCGGTTTTCTATATCGAGCGGATGCATCTCGAGCGCTGCGGCATAGACCAGAAAACGCGGCCCCACAAATTGATTGTGCAGATTGTGCTCGCGCAGCACATGGCACACGTCTTGGCAGAGATAACACTCGATGCACTTGCGAAATTCCTGGACGCGATCCACATCGGACTCCGCGATCCGCCAGGTTCCGTCCGCTGCATCCGGTGGACGAGGCTTAAAGGGCTTAATGTTTGGCTTGACGCGATAGTTCCAGGAAACGTCCGTGACCAGATCTTTGATGAGCGGGAAGGCTTTCATGGGTTCGATGGTCACCGGTGCCTCAAGGGGCAGGGAACTGAGACGCGTCATGCACATCAGGCGCGGGTTACCGTTGATCTCAGCCGAACAAGAGCCGCATTTACCCGCTTTACAATTCCATCGGACGGCCAGGTCATTAGCTTGTTCAGCCTGGATACGATGAACGGCGTCCAGAACCACCATTCCCGGAGAGACGTCGATTGTGTAATCACGAAAATCGCCGCCATCGCCATTGCCTCGCCAGATCCGAAATGTTGCGCTGGGCATGATTGTATCCCGGCTTTACTTCATGTCCTCAATGATCTGCTTCAGCTCCGAAGGAAGTTCTGGAAGAGGTTCTTGCATAACTTGCATTTCGCCCGCTGCATTTCGCCGAACCAGGATATTACATCGGCCTGTTGCGTCATCCTTCCAGGGATAATCCTCGCGAAAATGAGCGCCTCGGCTTTCTTTGCGGAGGATGGCCGCTCGCGTAATGATCTGAGAGACGGTGAGCAGATTGCGCAGGTCGAGAGCGGTATGCCAGGCGCTATTGTATTCGCGATTTCCCGGAACTGCGACCTTGGTAGCGCGATGTTCTAACTCACGCAACGTAATCAGCGCCTGCTGCATTTCTTCTTCCGAGCGCACAATGCCCACGAGCTTTTGCATGGTCTCTTGCAGATCGTGCTGCACCTGGTATGGATTTTCGCCCGTGCGTTCGAAAGGCGCTAACGCCTGCTGTGCTTTGGCAGAGATCTCGTCCGAATCGACCGCTGGCGTGCCGTTTTCCTTCGCGAATTCAGCAGCATACTCGCCCGCGCGTTTGCCGAACACAAGAAGGTCCGAGAGAGAGTTTCCGCCCAGGCGATTGGCGCCGTGCAAGCCCGCAGCGCATTCGCCCGCGGCAAAGAGCCCGGGGACATCGGACATCTGCGTATCCGGATCGACGCGAACCCCGCCCATCATGTAATGCGTCGTTGGCCCCACTTCCATCGGCTCTTCGGTAATGTCGATGTCGGCAAGCTGCTTGAACTGGTGATACATGCTCGGCAGTTTGCGCTTGATATGCGCGGCGCTGTTCGGAATACGGTCTTTGATCCAGGCGATATCGAGAAACACTCCATCGTGCGCGCTGCCACGTCCTTCCCGAACCTCGCGCACGATACAGCGCGCCACGTGATCGCGCGTGAGCAGTTCGGGCGGGCGCCGCGCATTGCGATCGCCTTGCGTATAGCGCCAGCCTTCGTCTTCGTTGTCCGCAGTTTGTGAGCGGTAATTTTCGGGAATGTCGTCGAACATAAAGCGCCGCCCCTGGTTGTTCTTGAGAACACCGCCTTCTCCGCGCACTCCCTCGGTTACGAGAATGCCTCGTACGCTCGGCGGCCACACCATTCCTGTGGGGTGGAACTGCACGAACTCCATATCCATGAGCGAAGCACCGGCGTCATAGGCGAGCGCATGTCCATCGCCCGTGTATTCCCAGCTATTGCTTGTAATCTTGTACGCGCGCCCAATTCCACCGGTCGCGAGTACTACTGCTCTCGCGCGAAACAGCAGGAAGCGGCCCCGCTCCCGCTCATAACCGAACGCGCCAGAGATGCGGCCGTCGTCTTTCAGAAGACTAAGAACGGTGGACTCCATATGCACTTCGATGCCTCGATGAATCCCGTGGTCCTGAAGAGTCCGAATCATCTCGAGTCCGGTTCGATCGCCCACATGCGCGAGACGCGGATAACGATGGCCGCCGAAGTTGCGCTGCAAGATGCGGCCATCCTGGGTGCGGTCGAAGAGCGCACCCCAAGCTTCCAGCTCGCGAACCCGGTCGGGTGCTTCCTTGGCATGCAGTTCCGCCATGCGCCAGTTGTTCAAATATTGGCCACCGCGCATGGTATCGGCGAAATGAACTTTCCAGTTATCGCGCTCGTCAACGTTGGCCATGACCGCCGCGATTCCGCCCTCCGCCATCACCGTGTGGGCTTTCCCGAGAAGGCTCTTGGTCACCACTCCGACACGAACACCGTTTGCTGACGCTTCAATCGCTGCCCTTAGTCCTGCTCCCCCAGCGCCAATTACCAGCACGTCGTAATCGTGCGTCTGGTATTCGGGCATTAAACAATTCTCCCGTCCGACCAGATGCCCATCGAGCACAGGCGAACGTAAACGTCAGCGAACATCACCGAGAATAGGCTCATCCACGCGAACAGCATGTGGCGGCGATTCAAACACCCGACACAGTTGTACGTTTTTTGACGGAGGGGAGCTTTGGATATTTGGTCTAGGCCGCCGCCGACCAGGTGACGCAGAGAATGGCAACCAAAGGTGTAACAGGCGAGCAGCACTACGTTGGCTGCGAGAACCAACGTGCCTACGCCGATGCCGAATTCAATGCGTCCGGTGGCAGGATTCAGGAACCAGAGAGCGCGCCAAACATCCAGGGCGAGTATGACGAGAAACACAAAAGCGAGATAGAGGAAATAGCGGTGGATATTTTGGAGAATGAGAGGAAATGAGCGTTCCCCGCGATAAGTTTTCCGGGGCTCGCCGACCGTACAGGAGGGAGGATCGGCCCAGAAAGCTTTGTAATAAGCGCCGCGATAGTAGTAGCAGGTGAGCCGAAATCCCCCAGGCGCCCAAAGAATGAGCAGCGCCCCTGAGACTGCCGCCCAGGAGGGCCACCAATGCGGCCATGCGCCGAACCAGGAGTGCGCTGCGTCTCCTAAGACGTCAGGAGAGTAGAACGGCGACAGATAAGGGCCGAACCGATAATGCTTTCCCTGAAAC
>JAFASD010000427.1 GCA_019244945.1 Acidobacteriaceae bacterium
CCGATATTGATACGGTCATTGGCACCCAGAACGCGCGAGGGGCTCAGCTTGTTGTTCACCTTCGCAAACGCATGGCTCGCAAGCGCCACGCCAGCGCCCAAGCCTCCTGTCTGTTTCAAAAAATCGCGGCGATCTAATTCGTCTGGCATACAAGAAGTTTACTCCCTCAGGGCTACATCGAGGTCTGATCGATCATCCAACAGAATCCATGTCTCGACTGAGAGAGGCAAGCTGCCATTCCGAAGCAGATCGTCGTGAAACTGCTTCAGACTGAATTGTTCGCCCTTGCGATCGCGATATTTTCCCAAGAGCCGCATAATCTCGAACTTTCCCGTAATGTAAGTCATCTTCTGCGTGGGCTCGCTGGCCGCGCCCGCAGCTTCTCCCGTGGCTGACTCCCGATCCAGTCCGCCCGCCTCCATGAAATACTGCACTGCTTGCTCGAAACTCCAACGCCCGGTGTGCAGATTTACATCGACCCCCACTCGCGCCGCGCGATATCGCGAAAGCCTGAGGATCTGCCCCTCTGCTGCGGATCCCGCCGCATAAAACCCTCGCCGAAGCAGCATCTCCTCCGTATACAACGCCCATCCTTCGACGAACGCGCCGTCCTCGTGATGGCGCCGGATCTCATCCTGGAGATGATTCGCAATCGAAATCTGCAGAAAATGTCCCGGTATGCCTTCATGGCCCAGAATCGGCCGCGGTTCCTCAATGCCGGCGCGTATATAGAAGTTCCCGCTGGTTGGCGAATACGTTGGAATGAAATAGAACCCGCTGTTGTCGCGATCGTAAACTCCAGGCGGATTCATGAATCCACCCGGGCTAGTGGGCTTGAACGCATCGGGAAGTTGCCGGATATGAAACGGACCTATATATGCAGGAATTGTGATCAAATTCTGCTGCTTCAGAAATTGAAGTATCTCTCTTAACCGGCTCTCATAGGCGCTCAGGAATTCCTCCTGATTTTGCGGAACGATTTTCGCGCGCGACGGATTCGGATTTGCCATCTCCGGATTCACAAGCAGCGCTTCGAGCCCGCGATAGCGCGCCAGCTCCGCCTGCCCGAGCATGTCTAATTGCGTTGCGCCGATCGGAAGCAGATATACGTGCCGAAGAAAATACTCGTAATTCTCCACGCCCATGGGTTGGAAAGCAGGCATCTGTTCCTGGCGTGATTCCAGTTGATCGGCGAAAGAATGGATCGCTTTCAGCGCCGTATCGCGGGCCTGCTCGAGATCGCTGCGCTCCTTGGCGCTCAGATCTCCGGCCAGCGTCATCAAGCTGGTCGTAAATAACGGGTCTATGGATCGCGCCGATTCGATCGCCAGCTGCGCGTATAAGCGCACGGGCTGCGTGAGATTCTTTTGCCCCTCGGCTAACATGCCCGGCATTGCTCGGAGCCTGGCCGTAGCCGCAATCGCGCGGTCGCGATGCGGCGCGTATTCCTTCTTCAGCAAAGAAAAGATTGCATTACTGCATTCGTGGACGTAGACCAGCGGATTGCTCTCTTCGCTCCGGAGAACACGAGCGTCAAAGTCGGGCCGCTCCAGTTCGGACCGGAACAGAATCAGATCGATCTGATCGTCTTTCGACCAGCCGTCCGTCTTCATTGCCCGAAGTTGTTCGAGCAAGTCGTGGACGTGCTGTCTGCGACCCGCAACTGCGCCTTGCGAGTAGTCGGTCAGCCGGTCATCCCATGTGTGCAGCCCTTGATCGCTGCTGAATACGGGATATTCTTTCGCCTGCCACTCGTAATACGCGTGCGCCCATTCATGCAATTGGGTGGACGAGTTTTGCGCCTGAACAATGCCGGCGAAGAGAAGACCAAGCCAACCTGTGACCGCAAGAGAGCGCACCATGTTCACTCGTGCCAGTGATCAGAGAAGATCTTAGCGATTGTATAGATGCTTTGCATCGGGTTTGCTCCTACTGATGTGGGGAAGATACTTCCATCTACGACATACAGATTTTCGGTGCCCCAGACGCGAAAATCGTAGCCTACTACACTATTTCTGGCTGAGGGACCCATTTTATCTGTCGCCTGCATATGCGCAGACGTCACCATGGTGCGATTGGGGATGAAGTGCAAGTTCTTTTGTACCTGTTCCGCTTGATCTGGCGACGTCAATATCTGCGGTCGTACCTCGGAGGTGTTACTCCCCTGGTCGAGAATGTTTTCCGTTGTCGGAAGATAAACTTCTCTTGCACCGGCTTTGAACATTATGCGGACCGCTTCAGCAACGCCTTCCGCAAAACGTCGCTTGTCAGGCTCGGAAAGAGTATAGTCGATTTCGGGACTGCCTCTTTCATCCAGTCGGATTCGGTTTTCGCTTTGTGGCGTGTCAATCAGCATCACACCAAAACCGGCGAGATCACGGAAAGCCTTGATCATTTCA
>JAFASD010000495.1 GCA_019244945.1 Acidobacteriaceae bacterium
CGGTCCAGGTGGGGTCCATCTGCAATCTCGGGACCACTGGTTGCGAAAGCAACTCAGCCGGCGGAGCGGATCGCAACATGCTGGATTTTATGGATTTGACGATCGATGCTCAGGGTCGCGTGGTAGGGGCTTTTGCGGATGGCTGCGTCATAGGAAGTTGCGATGCTACCTCCTCGCCTTCTGCCTCCCGCAGCGCTCTTGGAACGATTGTCCGCCAATCCGGTGGTAAACGCCTGCTGGCTGCATTCGATCCGAAGGAACCCGCCGTTCCCGCTGCCCCTCTGCTGGGTTCCGCTCTGCAGAGCAAAACGGGTGTCCTGCTCTCCTGGCAAGCCCCGGATAACGGTGGTTCGCCCATCACCAGCTATAAAATCTTTCGCGGCACCGTAAGCGGTGGCGAGACATTGCTCGCCACGGTCACTTCGACCAAAACCAATTACGCTGACCAGACTGTGAATCCCAGTACGAAATATTTCTACCGCGTTTCAGCTCAGAACAAGATCGGCTCGGGAACCGAGTGCGGAGAAGTCGAAACCTCGCCGGCGCCAGCTCCGCAAACGTCTTGTATTGCTCCCGGCGTGACAGTCGTAACAGACCCCACCGGTGATCAAGAGGGCGCGCCTGCCAATACTCAGCTCGACATACAATCCATTACCATCGGCGAGCCATTCACCAGTCCAACCACTCCAAACGCGCTCTCCTTCAGAATGAAGGTCGAGAATCTGAATTCGCCCCTTCAGCCGAACGCATCGTGGAACATATTTTTCACCACGCCGGACGGTACCGAACATTTTGTCAATATGAACACGGAGGGTACTTCGACAACTCCGGTCTTCCAATATGGGCACGTGACCACTCTTTCTACCGGCACTCGCAACTTGGTCACGGATGGCGCCGCCGACCCGGGAAGCACCTATACAGCCGATGGAACCATCCTGATCATCATTGATAACAGCAAGGTGGGCAATCCCGAACCAGGTAATCAGCTTGTCAACATCAACGGTCAGACACAACTTCTCGTCGGCGGCGACGGCACAGGGCTTTTGGAAACGATCGACAGCACTTCTGCTGGAAGATACATTGTCGTGGGGAATCAATCTTGCGGTCCCCAAGCGGTCTTGACCGCAACTCCCGTATCCGGAAAAGCCCCCGTGGGCGTAAACTTCTCCGCTACCCAATCGAACGATCCGGAAGGCTACACAATCACCTCCTACACGTTCCATTTTGGCGACGGCAAAGTTGTGACACAGTCCAGTCCCAATGTTCAGCACGTATACTCCACCCCGGGTACCTACACCGCGACGCTTACGGTAACCGATTCGAAAGGCTTGACGAGCCCGGTGATTGCGAGTGTGAAGATCACTGTTTCTCCTGTTTCTCCTTAAGCCAAAGATGAACAGCGGGCCACCGCCTTTCCTTTCCGCCGTAATGTGCTTGCTTCCCGCCTGGTTGCACATTACGGCGGCGCCGGAGACTTCGAAAATTCCCGACGCTTGCGCCCTGCTGTCGAATCCAGCTATCGAAAAGGTTCAGGGCGCGCCTTTGAAAGCGAAAAAAGGTAGCGTAGGCAAAAGCAATGCGGTAATCACATCGCAATGCTTTTTCGCTCTCGCCAACTCTTCCGATTCCATCAGCCTGGTGCTGACCATCCCTAATCCAGCGAACTCCCGGATCGGACCACGAGAGCTATGGGAAAAGTGGTTCCACGAGAGCGCTGGCCCGGAGAAAGAACCACCGCGAGAAAAAGAGACTGAGAAAGGTGCTCAGCCCGTCCCGGTCTCCGGTCTCGGAGACGAAGCTTATTGGGTTCAAAGCTTCGTGGGTACGCTTTACGTACTAAGGGGAAACGCCTTCTTCCGCATAAGCATTGGCGGAAAACAGAATGATGCCGCTCGATTGCAAAAAGCGCGTATTCTTGCAATGGATGTACTTCCAAGAATGCCATGATGTCCTTAGGGGAAGCCCAAAAAAACATTCCAATTTGCCCACCCTCCCGAGAGTCCTCGAGACCCGTCATTATTGGTTTAAAACAGTCCTTCTAATTTGCATATTAGGCATCCTTGTTCTCAGGGAGCCAAAGTGCATCACCCATCCGGAGTTTTTAGCTGAGGACGGCGGGGTTATGTTTGCCCAGCAGCTTGTTTTGGGTTTCCCCGCGATCTTTCAGACCTACGCCCAGTATCTGCACGTTGTGCCGCGTCTTTTGGCTTTGCTGACGAATGCTTTCCCCGTAAGCTGGGCGCCTCTCCTTTATGCGATTGAAGCATTCGTGATAGCTGCACTCTGCTGCTGGGCCTTCATGCTCGAGGAATTCCGACCCGTTCTTCAATCCGATGCTCTCCGAGTGATTTTGTGCTTGCTTTCGGCGATAGTTTTTCCTGCCCAGGAAATGGTGGGCGTAATAAGCGATCTCCAGTGGTTTCTCACAACCGTCGCAGTGCCGCTAATATTGGTGCCGGCGAAGCCCCGTCCAAAAACTATTCGGTTTCTCTTGCTGCTGCTCGGGCTTCTAATTGCACTCAGTGCGCCACTCACGATTGTGTTAGTCCCAGTAATCGCAATTTATGGAGTTCGCGAACGCTCGATCACAGATTTTCGAGTGGGCATCTTGGCGGGTACGCTGATTCAATGGGCTGTTATTGCCGCGCACTGGACTTCGCGCGCCGGATCATTGAGTGGTTTTGCCGCTGTAAATGGGGCGGTATTTGCGACGCTAGTAGCGTTTACCAATCAGATCGCTATGTATTGCCTTCTGGGCAAACGAGTAGTCGACCGTGTTTGGCATGAAACTTACAAGGGCGTATCCCTCGTTTTATTGCTGACTCTTAGCTGTTCTCAGCTCTGGCTTTATGTACGCGGAGGGCGACAATATCGAGAAAAAGTCCGACTGATACTTTGGTTGCTTTTCAGTTCGTTGCTTTTGGCAATCTTGCGAGGCACGGAACCTGCTTACACGGAAATGAGCGCCGTTCAGCTCTGGGGTGCTCACAGATATTTTTTCATGGGATGTTGGTGTTTTGCCTT
This sequence comes from Acidobacteriaceae bacterium, assembly GCA_019244945.1. Taxonomy (GTDB): domain Bacteria; phylum Acidobacteriota; class Terriglobia; order Bryobacterales; family Bryobacteraceae; genus Bog-105. The sequence continues at coordinate 3,025 of JAFASD010000495.1, forward strand.
TCTGTTTCTAACGACGATCGAAGATCGCACGCCTGGTTGGCCGGAAAGCAAGCGGTGCGCGTTGGCAGTTGTCCCTTTCTTGCTAGGCGCGATCTTCAATTTTACGCTCGCTCCGCACGCCATAACAAACTGGCAACAATACGTTCCTGAAATTCAGGCCTGGCAGACGGATAAAAGTGCCAGTCGTGCGCACGTTGAGGTGGTTATTCCCATCAGCCCACCCGGTTGGACGGTCCACCTGCCCGCGCTCCAACCAGCGTCTCAACAGAAGTAATGCGCACACGGTGCTGAGTATCCCGCGTTGGGGCCTCACCTCCGGCGCCCTAGCAAATCCCATTCGCCGTTCGGATTAGCATGAGGCATGTCCTCTGGGAAGAGATTCCTGGCGCGATGGGCGAAACGCGCGCGAATTGCGGTCGCTCAGTTGAGAGAGGCGCTTGGAATCCGGAGCTTCGGGCTCTATATTGATCAGCCCGTACACGGCGAAATTCAGAATGCGTTCTTCATTATTGAAGGCTGGTTCGTTTCGAAATTTGATTCAGCGCCCATTTCTCTCCGGGTCAACAACCGCGATGTCGCGTGGACAGCCGTTGAGCGCCCCGATGTGAAGCGTATTTTCCCGAGGCGCTCTTCGCAAGGGTTCCGCGCGCCTTTGGAGGTCAGCCGCTTGCTTACAGACGAGGTGCGGAGCGATAAGCGAACCAATTTGCAGTTCGTAGAAGGTGGCGAGGTCGTAGCCGAATACGCCTTGACCATGAGTGATGAGGCGATTCGAGATGCTGAGCTAACTCCCGGGTATCTTCGCGCAAAACGGGAGTGGCTGAAGCAGAACATGGCTTGTCCGCTATGCCCCGGGGGCTCAGGAGGGCTTCTTTTCAACGACGATCGAATCCAGTGCATCAATTGCGGCGAAATGTTTGTGAACGGTGGCACCGTCTTCGATTTCTTGCCGCAAGATCTGCGCCGGCAATTCCGAATTGAAGATGTAGATGATGTTTCCACGCATCCTTATGACGACATCTCGAAAAGGGTGATCGAAGAGGCTCGCCGCAAAGAGGGCAAGGTTCTCGACTGCGGCTGCGGGATGCGAACGCGAGTAGACGAGGCAGTGATTTGCCTTGACGTGACGCCCTTCCCGACCGTTGATGTGTTAGCCGTTAATCAAAGATTGCCTTTCCGGAACGGCGTTTTTGATGCTGTTCTTTCTCTTAATGTTCTGGAACACGTTACCGACCCCTTTCTGTGCGCAGCGGAACTCGTTCGGGTCCTGAAGCCCGGCGGGACTCTGCATTGCTGTATTCCTTTTCTCCAACCCGAGCATGGTTATCCACACCATTACTTCAACGCAACGCGTTCGGGTCTGCGAGAGTTGTTCGCAAGCGATCTGGAAATTTTGGAACATCTCGTTCCGCGCTCCGGCGAGCCTGTATGGACCTTGCATTGGTTCTTATCCTGGTATGCTGAGCAACTGCCATCCCAAGAAAAGAAGGCTTTCTTGAAGATGCGTGTGCGGGATGTAATCGAGGAATCGCCTTCATCGTTGCTCGACGCACCCTGGGTGCGCTTCCTTTCCGAAGATGGCAAGTGGAAATTAGCGTCCACCACGGCGGCGGTGTTCCGCAAGCCGCTCACCGACGGTTTGTCCGAGCGCTAAGAAGCGATTCTATTCCTTCGGGATGCTGATCGAATTTCGGTCGCTCGCGCGTCTAAGTTGCGATGCCCGACAAAAGCATTTTTTCTCCCGCCCGTTGGCCCGTGCTCCGTCAGTTGAAAAACGGAGATGCTCTTGGATTGGGCGCTTCTGCCGCCTCTGACCGGACGGAATCGCTTTCCGCCAGAACCAAAACCGCAGATAGGGTAGTTCCCTCCATTTGCCCTTATTGCGCCGTCGGATGCGGACAGCTCGTTTATGTAAAGAACGAGAAGATCATCGACATCGAAGGCGATCCCGCATCTCCTATCTCACATGGATGCCTGTGTCCGAAGGGAGCGGCGACATACCAACTGGTCACCGGCCAGCATAGGATGAGCGACGTTCTATACCGGCGTCCTTACGGAAAAGCGTGGGAGAAGATTCCACTCGAGCGAGCCATGGAGATGGTCGCTGCCCGAATGAAAAAGACGCGCGACGAGAACTGGGAAGACAAAGACAAGGACGGCCGCCCTCTTCGTCGGACTATGGCGATCGCGCACCTTGGCGGTGCCACACTCGATAACGAAGAGAATTACCTGATCAAGAAGCTCTTCACTGGATTGGGTATCGTTCAAATCGAAAATCAGGCTCGTATTTGACACTCCTCCACGGTCCCCAGTTTGGGGACCTCATTCGGGCGCGGCGGCGCAACCACGTTCCCAGGCGATCTGGTGAACTCGGATGTCATCGTCATTGAAGGCTCGAACATGGCCGAGTGTCATCCCGTCGCGTTTCGCTGGGTGATGCAGGCACGCGAGCGCGGCGCGACTATTATTCACGTCGACCCGCGCTTCACGCGAACTAGCGCAGTTGCAAACATTCACGTGCCCATCCGCGCCGGTTCGGATATCGTTTTTTTGGGCGGCATCATTCATTACATTCTGAACAACGAGCGTTATTTCAGGGAATACGTTGTAAACTACACCAATGCTCCCGCGATCATCACCAAGGACTTCAAAGATACGGAAGAACTGGATGGCCTCTTCAGTGGCTGGAACAGCAAAGCAGGCAAATACGATCTCAAGACCTGGATGTATGAAGACGTGGACCCCGAGCCGGCTGGCGGCGAG
>JAFASD010000553.1 GCA_019244945.1 Acidobacteriaceae bacterium
GCGATATGGAGATGCTAAGCACCTTGGGTGAGCAGATCGGATGCCTGTTGGTGCTATCGCACCAGAAAGTGGAACGGCATGTGGTGTAGCGCCGATACCGGGCTTGTCGCAAGAGAACGTTAGTATCTAGCGGAACGCGAGCAGAACCGTCCGGCTGCTTCCCGGCTCGGGTGAACCCCCGTCAGCGAATTGATGTGATACCTCTCGAACGCGGTACGCGTCCGATATCGGAGCTTCACGTTATGGATCCGATTCCGCAAGACAAACAAGTGGCACTCGTTGATCGGTTGGCCCAAGCATACGGTGGCAGCTATTCGCCGGAGGTCCGCCGGCGCTACTTTATTACCGGACCGCAATGGGCCCCGGCGTATGAAGGTCAGGCGCTATTTCACGCTCCCACCCGTTCACCGGTGACGTTCGAAACCGTAATCGAGGAATACGGCAAAATTGGGGTCGGATATTGGTGTACGCACGATACCGACGTAATCCCGACAAATGATCTATTCACGCCCCGGCAGGACGAAATTGTCGGACGTATCAAGCAAAGCCTGTCCAAGAACGGGTTGAAATGTTCCATGGTCACAACGGAGACGTTTTACCACGCCGTTTGGGCGGCTGGTCCGGCGGCGGAATCCGGTGACGTCCGCGCGTATGCGCGACGGCGGCTGGAGAACACAGTGGCGATCGGGCACGAGTTGGAAGCTCAATACTGCGTCTACTGGCCGGGAACTCTAGGATATTACACGCAGGGAGCCATTGACGAGACCCAAACGCTGCGCTGGTTTGCGGATGGTATCAATGCCGCGTGCGATGCGGATATCGAGATCGCGAAAAAGCACAATCGTCCTCCACTGAAGCACGCGCTCGAGGCCAAACCCTTTGAGCCGCAGGCCGAGATTCTTCTGCCAACTTCCGACGCCATGATGGCTTTCATCTTCTCGGGGCTGATCAAGCATCCGGATATGGTCGGTTTGAACCCAGAATATCTGCATGAGCTGATGTGGGGTGGCGCGCCTCGCGCGGCTCTGGCCCGCGCGCTCCTGTGCGGCAAACTATTCCATTTCGATATTAATGATGGATATCGGCTCAAGCATGATGTCGATATCGCAGTGGGTCTTGTCAATCCGCTGGATTGGCTGAATGTTCTAGTCTTGCTGCGTACCCACAACTACAATGGCCCTTTCAACCTGGATTACAAACCGCCGCGCACGACCAGTAATCACGCAGTGTTTTCTGTCAGTCTTCCGACTACAATCGACCGCTTCATCACGCTTTGGGAAATGGCGGGTGAAGTGATTTCAGACCCCATTATCAAAGAGGCAACCGATGCGCTAAAGGCGGGCGGAGCAGGCGCTGACCCGCGCGACGTTTCCTCTGTTGTGAATGCAAATAAAGAACTACTGTCGTTGCATGAATTGATCGGCCACCGTTTGTTTCAGATTCTGATTGGCGCGAACCGAGGCCGTACGTACAGTTTGTAGTTATTGCGGCACTGTGGCGGCGAGCAGGAATACGAGCGGTGCGTTCCAGTTAATCGCGACTTCATTACAGGCATAGGCCCTGTTTCATCGACATGGCACGCTAGAAACACCACCATGGCTCGCGGCGTGCCTCTTCTTCGGCTGTTTGCGTCTTCTCCGGTCCAGCCGAATACCGCGAGACGCCGCACGACCTGCTCGCCCTCACCTATTTCGAAGGGTACAGGCTCGCGGCGAATCCAATGAGTAAGAACCAGGTCTAGGGTTATTGGAGCGCGCCGAAAATCACAAATTCAGAACTGGCCCAAAAACGGCTCAACCGCCGGAACCGATAATAATTTAGCTTGCGTGGGTTCATCGTTGCACACCGAGAGGACACGCTGCTGCTCGTGCTCACCGCACTGGGCCCGGCTGCCTCGGGCCGCTGAACGCTGTGTGCCCGGCCTCAGCTATTCCAGCGCTCTGTGCTCTCGCAGGATCTTGAGGGTTTTCTCAATCGGTAGCGCCTCCACCGTGTGACCGTTGCCCGTCGTGGTGGTCGCCTTAAACATCGAGTTGTAGATCGCTTCTTCGGTCGCCTCAATCGCCGCCTCAAAGAGCGGCGACATGGCGTCGTTCGTCACGACCTCGATCCTGTGTGTCGGCGATTTGTCATCTACATGAATCCGCACTTGTGACGCTGTTGAGAAAGCGATTGCGTAATCCCCGCTTCCGTTGGACGCTGAGCTGCCGGTTCGTCCCATCCCCACCCAGGCGCGGGCCGCAAGGCGCTTCAAATTCCGCGAGTCCATGGGCGCGTCCGTCGCGATCACCATCATGCACGAGCCGTCTGCCTTGTCGTTGATTTCACTGGTGTGTTGAAGCTCTTTGCGCAAATAATATTGACCGAGTTCCTGCCCTACAGAAGCTCCGGCAATAGTGAGCACGCCTCCAAAATTGGTCTGCACTAGAACTCCAACTGTATAACTGCCGAGGCTCACCGGCAATTGACGCGACGCCGTCCCGATCCCACCTTTCCATCCGAACGCAACGGTGCCCGTGCCCGCGCCGACTGCACCTTCGTCAACGGGGCCGGCCTTTGCATTCTTAATCGCGGTGAAGACGTCCTCGCGCGAAATGTGCCTTCCACGAATGTCGTTCAGATACCCATCGTTTGTTTCACCGACAACCGGGTTGATAGACAGCACATCTTCATTCCCCGGCAGGGCCAGCATGTAGCCGATCACCGCATCCGCTACTTGCGGCACACTCGTCGTGGACGTCAGGAGAATGGGTGTCTCGATATCGCCCATCTCTTCCACTTGAGTCGATCCCGCCAGCTTTCCAAAACCATTGCCAACAAAAACCCCTGCCGGAACCTTGTCGTGATAGAGATTCCCGGCATGCGGCACAATTGCTGTAACCCCCGTACGGATGTTCTCGCCGCGAATGATAGTCGTCTGGCCGACTTTGACGCCGCTTACGTCGGTGATTGCGTCAAGGGGACCCGGAGGGAGCACCCCGACCTTCAATCCCAGTCCCGCAGCTCGAGGTCGAGCATTAGCCCCAGTGCTCTGCGCCCAAGACAATGCGCTCAATGCAAACGTACACGTGACGAGGATCAACGCTCTGGTCATCAAATGAGCCTATGACGCAATAGTAAATGACCAAATTGTCGGCGCGTTCGTAATCCGATCCCAGACACCGGCCTCGCCGTTTCAGGGACTGTCGTGAATCCCGACCCATTCTAAGGCCTCTTTTCGGTCGGCGAACGCTCGCATCCTAATAGGTCTGCCCTCCCGGAAGATGTAAACGTCAGCCAATCGGATCTCGTGCCATTCATTACTGCCCTTCATTCGGATTCGGGCGTGAACGAAGACGACAACACGATCTCGCGCCACGATGAATTTCTCAGGTTCGCTTCGACCTTCGGCCCAGCCAGCCCGCGATTGAGTCAGATACTGGGAAACGCCTGCCTGCCCATGATAAGTTCCGCCGCCGGGGAAAGACGCTGGTTCTGTCCATTCGATAGCTGGATCAAGCTCTGCGACTGCTTTTGCAATTTCGCCTTGGTTGAACGCGCCGTAGGCATTCTTCAGAAGCTTAATTGCCTGATCCCGCTGCTCAGTTGTGCCCAAGGCGTCTCTCTTGTGCCAATCGCACGTTGAGGCGAGAGTCCCTACCACAACAATGATGGCAATTGCGATGGTCTCTCGTTTGCAGGCCACAGCCCCGATCTTAGCTGCACGTTGACAGGAAGCACCGGCAGCGAGCAAGCCACCACTGAACAACAGAGCCTAGATCGGCTCCATCCGAAGAACCGTATAATTGAGACCGGAATGAATTATCGGGAGATCATCACAATCGAGCCCGACAAAATGGGTGGCAAACCGTGCATTCGAGGCCTCCGAATCACCGTCTACGACGTTCTCGATTATCTCGGATCGGGTATGTCGGAAGCCGAGATCCTTGCCGATTTTCCTGACCTGACTCACGATGATCTACGCGCATGTCTTGCCTTTGCCGCTGACCGAGAGCGACGGCTTGTCTCGATACCCGCGTGAAGCTTTTGCTCGACGAGAACCTCTCGCCCACGTTGGCTGAGACTCTCGCCGAAAGCTTTCCAGAGACGGCTCACGTTCGGCAATTCGGCTTGCAGTCTGCCCCTGATCGCAAGGTGTGGGCGCACGCTGCAAACCATGGCTATACCATCGTGACGAAAGACGCAGATTTTCATCACCGCAGCCTTCTGCATGGCCATCCGCCTAAGATAGTCTGGATTCGCCTCGGGAACTGCTCAACCCGCGACATCGCGGAGCTCCTGATAGCCAGAAAGGAGCAGATCGAAGCCTTTCTTCAATCGACCGAGCACTCGTTTTTGGTGCTCGCCTGAATCATGCGACACCAGATCACAAGGGACTTCATGAAGATTATGGGGAAGAGCGAGAATATTTGAAAATTGGTAGACTTTGCAAGGAAATCCCCTCAAATCACAAATTCGGAGCTGGCCCAGAAACGGCCCAACCGCCGGAACCGATAATGGAATTGTGGAAGAAACACTGAACGTGCAACAAGAAAAGCAAGAGATTCGGCTTCTCGCATACCAGCTCTGGATCGAGCGTGGCTGCCCTCTGGGAACCCCTGAGGTGGATTGGTTTGAAGCTGAA
>JAFASD010000580.1 GCA_019244945.1 Acidobacteriaceae bacterium
GAAACGGCGGAGCGACCAGTGTTGCCGTAAACTACACCCAAAGCGCCGGGAGCACGCAAGTAGATGGAACGCTGACTTCCACCACATCCACCATTACTCCGACGCTCACCATTTCCGGCGGGTCGCTCGACGGCTCGGGCAATCTCGCTTATGCGGTGGTCGATTCAGCCACGCTGGCGCCCGGTGACTCCTCCAGCACCAGTGCGGCTATGAAAGTCACAGGGCGTTACACGCAAAGCTCCAGCGGCGCCCTCAATATTTCGATCGGAGGGAAAACGGCCGTTTCGCAATATGATCAGCTCAACATCAGCAGCACCGCTTCCTTGAACGGCACGCTCAATCTCAGCTTGATCAACCATTTCGTTCCCACTGTGGGAACGACCTTCGACATCTTGAATTCCAGCGCTCTCTCCGGATCGTTCGCAAAGGTTAACGGTTCCAGCATCAATAGCAATGAGCACTTCGCTGTTTCATACAACGGCAAAGATGTGGTTCTCACGGTCGCGAGCGGTGCTGGGACATCGCCCGGTACATCCGGCGCGCACCGCTTATACCCCGGTGCGGGCCTGAGCCCCTTCGATCGCATCGAGAGGCCGGCAATGCCCGTCATCGCCTCTAGCCGCTCTCTCGGCTCAACGGCAATGAGCACGCCACGTTTCAATCCATCCGCGATGCAAGCGTTCAGAACCGGCCGGAACCCCGGAGCCTTGACGCCCAATCACAATCGGTTAAACTATGGCCTGAATCTGCTCTCATTTTTCGGCACAAACCCGAAACAGTTCATGAAGAGCTTTCTGACTCAACAAGGTTTGGCGAACGCACCTGCCTACGTCAGTTTTAGCGGCGCGCGCTGACGAAAAAGCAACTGGCCGCACGCCCTGCGCTCACGGAACAATAACCGCCGCGCCATCGATCGAGTCGTTCTTAATAGCCCTCAAAGCTTCATTCGCCTCATCCAGTGGAAAAGACGTCGTGTTCGGCTTGAGACCAATCTCGCTCGCGATCTGCAGGAAATCGCGTGCGTCTGAGCGCGTCATATTCGTCACGCTGCGGATCTGGCGCTCGCCCCAAAGCAGCCGATCATAGTTGAACTCGGGCATCCGATCCAAATGAATTGCATTGATGGCCACAATTCCGCCCTTTCGCAAACTGCCCAGCGCCGCTATAACAACGTCTCCGCTGGGCGCGAACGTAACCGCGCGATCCAGCTCCACCGGTGGCTTTTCTTCTTCAGATCCCACCCACGCGGCCCCCAAATCCTCGGCCAGTTTGCGGTGCGACGCGCCCCGCGTTGAGACATACACCTCACAGTTCCAGGACCGCAGAACGCTGATCGCAAGATGTGCGGACGCGCCAAATCCAAATAATCCCACCCGATCTCCCGGTTCGACCCCAGCTACGCGAAGGCTTCGAAACCCGATAATCCCCGCGCATAAAAGAGGAGCGGCATGCAAGTCATCGAGAGCGGCCGGAAGCGGAAAAACGAAATCCGCTCTCGCGACCGCAAATTCGGCGTACCCTCCGTCGACTGTGTACCCGGTGAAGACCGGCGCATCACACAGGTTCTCCAGTCCGCGGCGGCAGTATGGACATACGCCATCCACACCGCCGATCCAGCACACGCCCACGCGGGCGCCTACTGGAAGCTCTGCCGTCGCTCCCTCCGCAATCTCTCCAACGATCTGATGTCCCGGAACAAGATTCGGAACTCTTTGCGGCAACTCGCCTTCGACGATATGAAGATCTGTACGGCACACCCCGCAGGCGCTGACCTTGAGAAGAACCTCATCCCGTCCCGGAGTGGGCTTGCTCACCTCTCCGATTCGGAGCGGACGCCCCACAACGGGTCGCGGCGCGGAAAGAATCGCGGCTTTCATGGTTTGCGACGCCGGCATTCCTTTCCATTCTCAACCTCCTGGTACTGTCGAAACAGCGGAGGTGCGGAATCCCGAAAAAGTCCAATCCCTGGGGCATCGATGAGCGATATGAAGACGGTCTGCAGCAGTGGCACGATGTATCCAGCGAGACCAAAACAGCGCTGCTGTCTGCCATGGATGCTCGCGCGTCCGACGCGCCACCCGAACCGCCGTTACTCATTACCGCAGCGGGCTCCCGGCGGAAACTCCCGGGCAGATTCGAAGTAGAACTGGAGGACCGTACCCGCGTCCAACCCTCCGGGAATCTTTGGCGCGATCTGCCGTTGGGCTATCACACGCTTCGAAACTTCGATTCCGGCGAAGAGACGCGGCTGATCATCGCTCCCAAACGCTGCCACCTGCCAGAGGAATTGCGCGCCTGGGGCTGGACCATCCAGTTATACGCGTTGCGATCCCAATCGAGTTGGGGTATGGGAGACCTGGAGGATTTACGCCGCGTTTCGACCTGGTCCGCTGATGTATTGGGCGCGCGCGTCATCATGACCAATCCCATCGGCGCATGCGCGCCGGTAACTCCGCAGCAGCCCAGTCCCTACCTCCCCAGCAGTCGCCTCTTTCGAAATCCGCTGTATCTCCGCATCGAGGAGATTCCGTCAGCTCGCGCCGTGCTCCCTGATTTCGACCATCTCGTGGCGCGCGGTCGAGCTTTGAACGATCGCGCGACGATCGATCGAGATGTCATCTACACGCTCAAGCTTCAGGCGCTCCGGGAAATTTGGTCCCGTACCAATGACCAGATCGATCTCTCTCGCTATGAACAAGAGCAAGGCGAAAATTTGGATCTGTTCGCGGTGTTCTGCGTCCTCGCCGAAGAGAACGGCGCAAACTGGCGCGACTGGCCCGCTGAATACCAGGATCCTAGTTCGCCCTCAGTCGCTAAATTCGCGGCGGATTTTCAGGATCGCGTTCGGTTTCACAAATGGATCCAATGCCTGATTGATGTCCAGCTCGCGCGCGCCTCTGCCCGCGGCACAATCGTGCAGGACCTGCCCATCGGAGTCGATGCCGGCGGATTCGATGCCTGGCTGTGGCAGGACGTCTTCGCAAAAAGAATCAGCGTCGGCGCTCCGCCCGACCCCTTCAGCACAAAGGGTCAGGATTGGGGTCTCCCGCCCTTTGTTCCTCATAAGCTCCGCGCTGCCGCATATGATCCATTTGTCCAAACCTTGCGCAGCGCTATGCGGTACTCCGGCGGCTTGCGAATCGACCACGTGATGGGTCTATTCCGGTTGTTTTGGATTCCCGTGGGAGCTTCAGCTAAACAGGGCGCGTACGTTCGCTATCGCGCCGATGAGCTGTTATCCATCCTTGCTCTCGAAAGTGTTCGCGCCAAGGCGTTCGTTGTCGGAGAGGACCTGGGAACCGTCGAACCAGGAGTTCGTGAAAAGCTGGCCGACTTCCGAGTCCTCTCCTATCGTGTGTTGTGGTTCGAGGAGAAGCCGCCGAAACAATATCCCGAGCTTTCGTTAGCTTCGGCCAGCACGCATGACCTTCCCACCATCGCGGGCGTCTGGTCAGGAGCGGATCTACATGATCAGGCAAACGCCGGCCTCGAGCCAAACGGAGAAGGCCAGGAGAAAAATAAGAAGCAGCTTCAGAAAATCGCGGATGTGCCGGAATCCTCGCCCGTTTCCGAGGTCATCGTGAAAGCGCATGAGGCGCTTGCCCAGGCTCCTTCTGTAGTAATTCTCGGCTCGCTCGACGATGCATTAGGCGCGGAACAGCGTCCAAATCTGCCGGGCGCCATGAACGATAAACGCCCCAACTGGTCAATTCCTCTTCCCAAGAAACTCGAGGAAGTCGAGACGGACCACTTGGTGGCCAGAGTCGCGCATGCTCTTCAAGAATCTCTTATGAATCGGGCTTTCTCGCCTAAAAAATCGGCACACAACAAGAAGCGAACCCATTCATGGTAAGCATGCTCTGCCTGGCATACTCATAAGCCGTTACGAAATTCGTTGTAGAATGCGGAGATCCCTCCATTCTAGTTGTCAGGGGAGCTCCAAAATGTCGGGTGAAAAGCGAGCGCATGATGAAGATGAGCCCCAGGAAAGTCTATCTGTCGTTTACGCTGAACTTCGAAAAATCGCGAAGGCTTTCTTGCGGCGTGAGCGCCGGGACAACTCACTGCAAACGACTTTGCTCGTGAACGAAGCATATCTCCGGCTGCGTGCCCGAGATTCGATGATCGCGAGCGACCGCACTCGTTTTCTGATGATTGCGGCTGGCATGATGCGGAGGATTCTCGTTGATTTTGCGCGACGACGACGTGCCGTCAAGCGCGGTGGTGAAATTCCGCACATCCCAATTGAGGAGTGGCACCGGCCCGACGTAATGTCGCTGGATCGAGTGCTCGATATAGACCGAGCATTATCGAAACTAGAAAATCTGGACAAGCGGCAATCGGAGATCGTGGCTATGCGGTTCTTCGCAGGCCTGAGTGAAGAAGAAATCGCCGAAGCGATGGAGGTTTCGGTGCGGACGGTGAAGCGCGAGTGGAGCACAGCCAAGGCATGGCTCTACAACGAACTTCTTTAAGCCCCGAAGACTGGGGTAGGGTGAAAGACCTACTCTGTCAGCTCGATGATGCTTCTCCCGCCGAGAGGGCGAAAATTTTGGCCAGTATTTCAGCCGAAGACGCGGTAGGCACCGAGGCTGCACGACTGTGGGCTAATCGCGATCGCGCTAATGAGCTGTTTGACGGTCTCGCCCTGGCTGGTTTAGGCAGGGATTTGACCAAACTCCTGGCCCCAGGTGAGCTGCTGGCAAATCGCTACACAATCGTGAGATTAATCGGCTATGGAGGCATGGGCGAGGTTTATGAAGCGAAAGACGAAGAGCTCCGGGAACATGTAGCTCTGAAGACCATTCGGTCTGAACTTTCGACAGATGAACAAATGATCTCGCGATTGAGGCGTGAAGTTCTAGCAGCGCGCAAAGTGAGTCACCCTTGTGTTTGCCGGGTATTCCACTTCGAGCAATGTAGGTTGGCGAATCCCGAACGCACGGTATTTTTCCTAACCATGCAGCTTCTAGAGGGAGAGACATTGGGAAAGACGATTACGGGCGGTCCCATATCGCCCGAGCGTTGCTTGGCACTGTGCCGACATCTGGCGAGCGCGTTAGCCGCAGCACATGAAGCCGGAGTTCTGCATCGTGATTTGAAGCCGGCCAACATCATCGTTATCCAGAGCAATGGCCAGGAGCTTCCCGTCATTACCGATTTTGGACTGGCTGGGAACTTTGGGGCAAAGGCAAGCGGCGACACCACAAGGAGCGTAACAGCAATTGCCGGGACTCCGGATTATATGGCGCCCGAGCAATGGATGGGCGGTCTGCTTACTCCATCGGCAGATATTTTTGCGTTCGGATGCGTGGCATACGAGATGCTCACGGGTCGTAAGCCTTTCGGCTTCAAATCGGGAGTAGTGCCGCGATGGATACAAGAACCACCCAAACCATCCACGATCACAGGCGGCATTTCGACCGGCTTCGAGCGAGTGGTCATGCGATCTTTGGTCCTCAATCCAGAAGAACGGTTCCGGAGCGGGCGTGAACTCCTATCTGCCCTAGAGAAATCCGACAGACCTGTTCGTATCGGCGATGCCTCAAGGCTCCCACGAAGATTCTTAGATTCGCCAGGGAGATGGCCGGCTCTGGTAGTTCTGACGTGTTTTTTGGCACTTTCCGGGCTCTATCTTCGCTTTACCAGTTTGAAGGCAAATGCTGTGCCAGGCTCTGAGGTATTCCTGGCAGGAATCGAGAATCTCAGCCACGACCGGCAATTAGATGGTGCTACGGAAGTGCTACGGAGTCAACTGATGCAATCGGAACGGTTCAATTTGCTTGATCCCAGCCGAGTTGAAGCTGCTCTTTTCAGAATGCGGCAACCGGTGAAGGCTGAGAGTCTAGACGGCCGCACGGCTCGCGAGATTGCGATGCGTGAGGGTGCTCCTCTGGTGATCTCCGGGAGCATCTCGCGGCTTGGTGACGACTTCATCCTTCAAATTCTTCTGGAGCGCACCGGCTCGAATCCCTCTTCGCCAGCCAAACATTGGGCACAGACTTGGACGGCTAAATCGAAGGGCTCAGTATTCGAGATCGTTCACGAAGCTAGCAAGTGGCTCCGTTCCGAAATTGGAGAATCTACAAAGGACATTGCACGTGCCGATCTGCCGCCCGAGTCGACCACGACGGCGTCGTGGGCGGCACTTTCCGATTACACAGAAGCTGAACACCTCAAGCGTTCCGGTGACGTTGAACATGCAATAGATCTTCTTCGCGCGGCCGTCAACACCGACCCCCATTTTGCAATCGCACGCATGCGACTGGCCGACATGCTGGTCAGCGTAAAGCGAACGGATGAAGGATATGCCGAATGGCGCCGAACAATCGAATCTCTCGACTCGGATGCGATTACAGAGCGCGAGGCGCTCCGTATTCGCGGCGAATACGCCATCGACTCGGGGGACTGGATTCAGGCTCACGAAATATTCAGCGCCTACCAGATGCATTTTCCGAATGACTACCTGGGTTGGTTTTACGACGCGACTGCCCTGCGGAAGCTTGCGCAATCCGCGGAAGCAGTGCGGCTGCTTAAGGCGGCTGCATCCAAGCAGCCTCGCGATTTTCGAATTGCCGGCCATCTGGCGATGAATTACTTGATACTCGGTGAGTTAGACAATGCTCAAGCTGAAATCGGTAAGCTGCGGAACCTGAACGAATCCGATTTTGCGGATTACCTGTCGGGCAATTTGGCATTTTTGCAAGGCGATGGGCGGTCGGCAGAGGCACATTTCCGGCAGCTCAGGAGTTCTGCTGAAGCAGAGTGGCAGACGGCGGGATTCAGCGCCGAGGCCTGCCTATTGGCTGAATTGAATAAACCTCGAGAGGCTATGCAAGTGCTGGATGAAGGAATAGCGGTCGACACCATATCGGCACGAGCGGAGCAAGCTGCCGAAAAGCACCTCGCAAAGGCTTGGCTGGCTTGGCGGTTAGGAGACACAAATACGTGTGTAAGTGAATGCCGGAAGGCTGCCGATCTCGGACTGGATTTGGCTCGTACGGTGATGGCCGGCACGCTGCTGGCGCGGGAAGGGGATTTAGCGGCAGCGAATCGTCTGCTTGATAGCGCTGCGAGCCTTGGGTTTGGTCCAGTGCAGCAGGTTGCGCTCAGCCGTTTAAGGGGCGAGATAGCTTTGGCATCGCATCGCTTTTTGCAAGCGGTCACCGAAATGCAAGCTGCCGTCAAGCTAGACGCAAAGAGCGATCCGCACGAGTACTTTGCTCACGCACTTGCAGCAGCGGGAAACTACCAGGAAGCGCTTCACATATACGAGAGTGTCGCCCAGAATCCCGGCCGCGTGTGGTTTGAGCCTGAGTATCAAGCACCGGGCATGGTGGCATTAAGCAAAGAAGAGGTCCGGCGACTCCGAGGTTTGGAGCGCCACTGAGTACACCGAGAAATGATTTCGAAAGGAGAAAGACAAATGTCAAAAGATTCAAAACAGACAATTACTCGACGCGAATTGGGAGCTATGGCAGCGGTTCTGATGGCGCCTCGTATGGCCAGCGCAGACGCCTGTTCCGATTATACGGACTTACTCTGTAACGACGGAGGCGCGCCGAGCGTACCCGGCCGGCTGCACGCGGCTTGGCTTGTCCACACTACCGGACATTGCCTGGATGACTTCCTGTTCGGCAATCACCCTCGAAAAGACATACGGTCATGTATGAATCTCGATTATTCCACTTGGCTCTTCTTATCGAAGAAGCTCAAAGGGGAGGGGTTGGACCAAGCAGCCCTCACAGATGCGCATAAAAAATTTCCTTCGCCTGTCGATGCGGCGTTCTACATCGTCGGGCTGGTCTGGACATCGATTCTGAACGATCCGCAGATCAAGGGGGTCTTTCCTAAAGAATTCGCTGACGGTCCTTACGGCGATCATGCTTGCCCTCGGACGAGCGATCTTTTCAAACTTGCACAGAGCGGGGTATTTACCAATGCGGAACATACGCGTGTCTCAAGAAAAAAAGGGAAGTAGGGGAATAACCATTATTCAGTTGGCCGCAATTGGCGCGATGTTTGGCATTTGCGGCGGCTCCGCGTTATCGCATCAATTGGTGCCGAGCGATGAGCAAGATGAGCAGAAGTTAATTGTAAGTCGAGATACGCAAGATATCAAGGCGATTCGCGATCACGCCTGGCAGTTATTCGAATCGATAACAAACGCGACGAACGGAAATGCCCCAGCATGGGACAATTGGAACAGCGCATACGATGTACTGCGGGGACATTTGATCCCGCGGAACGGGGTGCACGAATTCGAAATTCCCAGACAACTCCTCGCCGGCGCGCAGGCGAAGTCTCTCTCTATTAAGTTTTCAAAAGCGCAGCCGCTACAAGAAGTGATCTACAATCCCGAGCTTGCTGCTCAGATTGTGAGTTTGGGGTTGTACGATCATTCGAAACTACAGTCCCTAAATGGTGACTATGATCGCAGGCACACAGCTCCCTCGGAACGGAATGTCCCTCCGGTTGGACGACACTCGATTGCGCTCAAACTCATTTGGTTAGTTATACCCGCGGGTGAAACGGCGGGCGAGGTCGGCCACCGTCCGCTGGACGCGTTTCCGGCTCCAGCACCGCAGAAAGACTACGACATATTGGCTTGTGTTGAAGCGGACGACTCCGTGTCGGATGCGCCGAAATGTCCTAAGCTCAACGAAAATCAGGTCTCGTTATCGGCGTTTTATCACCATCAAATCGCCGATTCCGAAAGACAGTTTCTGATTAACGATATTGATGCCGAACTTAGTAAACAAGAGCAGCACCTCCTATACGAGGCGCCGCTTCTGAACCTCCTGCAGTCTAATTCCAAGCTCTATGCGGTTCTGATTGGATTTCATGTGGCAACGAAAGAGATACCAGATTGGACTTGGACGACCTTCTGGTGGCATCCGGGACCGTTGGATGCGAGTACACAAGAGTATGTAAGCTGTAGGCCGCCTCACATTTCTCATCCCTGGAACAATTATCTTATGGACGCGACACTCAGTATGTTGACGCCCTACAGCAAGCTGAAGCCACAGCTTACTCCCAAAATATGCTTCAACCCCTATTTAGAGGGCCAGCAGGCTGGAGGAACACAGGCTAATTGCATGAGCTGTCACCGGCAAGCTGCGTTTCCGGTTGCCTGGAAATTACCAAAACCCGGCGAATACTGGAGTGGCGACCAAGTCCTTTTTTTGGACAACACCAAAACTGATTACTTGTGGAGTCTCGCAAGAGGAGCAACGGATCGAGTGCCTACCAAGATTGCCTGCCCAAGTCCCAGCGGAGTTACAAATAGAGCGGACCGACGCTAGCAGACTACACGTTAACTATTGACAGTATATATGGGACTGTTCATACGCCGTTCTTCAATTGCAATTCGGGCCTTAGCATGGAATCGGATCGCCTTGATGATTGGAGTACTTGCCTCGTTAACAATTTGTGGCGCCCTAGAGTATCATTTGGGAATTGAAAAAGTTGGCGACATCTTATTTTCGTGGACGGAAAAGATCTCGCTGGTCTTTGTCGGCGCATTAATCGGTGAGGCCGTCGCTCGACCTCGGGATAAGGGTCCGAGCTAGCCCAAGACGATCCCGGAAGGAGCCTGATCCATTCCCGTAAGATCGTCACTCACCATCAGCTTCGCTTCCGTGAGTTTTTGCACGGCGTCAACACTCATTCCCGGAGCAATCTCTTGAAGCACGAGGCCGCCCTGCGCTACCCGGATCACCGCCAGATCCGTGATGATCGTGTCCACGACTTTCAAACCGGTAATCGGCAGCGTGCACTTCTTCAGAATTTTTGGTGCGCCGCTCTTGGTCGTGTGCTCCATCGCAATAATCACCCGGCGCGCGCTGGCCACCAAATCCATTGCGCCCCCCATCCCCTTGACGACTTTGCCCGGGACCATCCAGTTCGCCAGGTTGCCTTCTTCATCGACCTCCATAGCGCCTAAAATGCTCAGATCGATATGGCCTCCCCGAATCATCGCGAACGAATCGGCGCTGGAGAAATAGGCCGTTTCCGGCAGCTCAGTAACGGTCTCTTTTCCGGCATTAATCAGGTCCGGATCCTCAGTTCCTTCGATTGGATAAGGCCCAACTCCGAGCATTCCGTTCTCCGACTGCAGGATCACCTCCATCCCAGGCGGAACATGATTCGCAATCAAGGTCGGCATCCCGATCCCCAGGTTCACGTAAAACCCATCCTGCAATTCGCGGGCGGCGCGCCTCACAATGCGCTCGCGTTTCTCGAGATCAGTACTCACGCGTCTAGGCCTTCCGAACCGTCCTGCGCTCGATACGCCTCTCGTATCGCTCGCCTTTCACCAGCCGTTTCACATAAATGCCCGGCGTCATGACCTGGTCGGGATCGATGGCGCCGGACTCCACCAATTCCTCAACTTCGGCAATGGTAACCTTCGCGGCAGTTGCCATCATGGGATTAAAATTTCGCGCCGTTTTCCGGTACAGCAGATTGCCCGAGCGGTCGCCTCGCCATGCCTTGATGAGCGCAAAATCCGCGGTGAGTCCTCGCTCGAGAACATACGCGCGTCCCTCGAAGTCGCGAATTTCTTTTCCTTCTGCCACAATCGTGCCAACCCCAGTCGGCGTGTAGAACCCGGGGATACCCGCCCCGCCCGCGCGAATGCGTTCTGCGAGCGTGCCTTGCGGGACCAGAGTCACCTTCAGCTTTCCTGCAATCACCATGGATTCCAAAAGCCTGTTCTCACCCACATAACTGCCGATGTGCGACGCGATCATTCCGGCTTCGAGCATCAGGCCCATACCGAAACCATCAATTCCCATGTTGTTGCTGATCGTGTGCAACCCTTTCACGCCTTTCCGTACAAGAGCGGCGATCAGGTTTTCCGGAATCCCACACAGCCCGAACCCTCCGAGCATGACCGTCGCCCCATCGAAGATGTCCGCGACCGCTTCGTCAGCAGTCGAAAACGTTTTATTCACCACCGCGATGATAACAACCGATGAAGTACCCTCCAGAGTGAACCACCGGCCTTCGGTCCACGTGCTCATGAAGCCGCTCTGATACCATCTGTGGACAATTGTGGATAAGCGAGCATTCCTTCGATTGTTCTCCTCCGCGATCGCCGGTCCTCTTCTACGACGAGTCTCCGCCATGTTCAACACAGAGCCCCTGACGAATTGGGCTGGCAATATCACCTACAGCACAGACCGCGTACGTCAGGCCTCCACGGTCGAGGAGATCCGTTCCTATTTAAAGGCCGAGGACAAGCTACGAGTACTCGGCACGCGGCACTGCTTCAACTCCATCGCCGACAGCCAGCACGCGCTTCTTTCCGTGATACCGCTGCAGGAAATGACCTTGGACGCAGCCGCCCACACGGTCACGGTTGGCGCTGGTGTCAAATACGGGCAACTAGGCCCGTATCTGGAACAGAATAAATTTGCCTTGCATAACTTGGCTTCCTTGCCGCACATTTCGGTAGCGGGCGCCTGCAGCACCGCCACGCATGGGTCCGGCGAGAGGAACGCGAATCTGGCGAGCATCGTGTCCGCTTTGGAGTTCGTAACCGCCGAGGGCGACCTGGTGAAACTCAGCCGCGAATCCGATGCTGCCGAGTTCCAGGGAGCGGTCGTCGGCCTCGGAGCACTGGGCGTGATTACGCGCGTGACGCTCAAAGTTCAACCCACGTACCAGGTGCGGCAATACGTGTATCGGAATCTCTCTTTTCGCCAAATGCAGGATCATTTCGATGAGCTCCAGGCAAGCGGCTACAGCGTCAGTCTGTTCACCGATTGGCGCAGAAAGAACATCAGCGAAGTATGGATCAAGAGCCGCGATGGAGACGTAACTTCGTTCTCCGCCCCGCAAGAACTATTCGGAGCAAAACTGGCGCAGCAGAATCTGCATCCCATTGAAGGACTCTCTGCCGAGAACTGCACGCCGCAGATGGGAGTGCCCGGCGCGTGGTATGAGCGGCTCCCGCATTTCCGTATGGGCTTTACCCCCAGCGCCGGAAAAGAATTACAGACCGAGTATCTGCTGCCGCGGCGCCATGCCGTCGAGGCGATCCTGGCAGTCGAGCGGCTGCACGAACAAGTGAGCCCACACTTACTGATTTCCGAGATTCGCACCATCGCCGCTGACGACCTCTGGTTGAGCATGTGTTACCGCCAGCCGAGCGTCGCCATCCATTTCACTTGGAAGCAGGACTGGCCCGCCGTAAGAAATGTGCTTCCTGTAATCGAAAAGGAACTCTCTCCGTTTGAGCCGCGGCCTCATTGGGGCAAGCTGTTCACAATGGCGCCCGGGGACTTGAGGGCACGCTATGAAAAGCTCGGCGACTTCGTGAATTTGGCAAAGAAGTACGACCCGAAAGGCAAGTTCCGCAATGATTTCTTGAACCAGAATCTGTTCGCTTAGGCCAGATCAGAGGAGACGATACTCGTGAAGCGTTTAATCCTTATTGCCTGCTCCACGTTCGCTGTTCGCGCATTGATCGCTCAGCAACCTGTCTGGCAGCCCGTGTCCGGTCTCACGCAGACGCCCATCTGGCTCGGCGCGCCACCTGACGGACAGCCCGTGTCAGGCCCAGAGATCGATACCACGACGAGTAAAGATCCACTGATCGCCGGAAAACCTGTTCTGCGCCTCGGTAACGTTGCAGTTCCCACGATGACCGTCTATCCACCCAAGGCAAAGAACACCGAGGCCGCCGTCGTTGTGTTTCCCGGAGGCGGCTATAGAATACTCGCTATCGATCTGGAAGGCACGGAGGTATGCGATTGGTTGTCCTCAGTGGGAATCACGTGCGTCCTTCTGAAGTACCGCGTGCCCGACTCTGGCCCGTATCCGAAATCGACGGCAGCTTTGGAGGACGCGCAGAGAACCTTGGGCCTTGTTCGCTCCCACGCCGTCGACTGGCACATAGACCCGCATCGGATCCGCGTGCTGGGTTTTTCCGCCGGCGCCCATCTCGCGGCCGCGCTCAGCACTCACTTCGGCCAACGTCTTTACAAGCCTGTTGATGCTGCTGACGAAGTCAGTTGCCGGCCGGATTTCGCCGTAATCATCTATCCGGGTTACCTCGCGCTCGCCGGCGAGAACTTCTCACCGAACCCAGAAATCCATGTGAGGAGCGACACGCCTCCAACTTTTTTGCTGCAAACCGAAGACGATCGGGTCGCCCATGTGGAGAGCTCTCTGGTCTATTACGCCGCTCTCAAAACCGCGAATGTTCCCGTCGAGATGCATCTCTATACCGAGGGAGTTCACGGGTATGGCCTTCGACGCACCGCGTTGCCAGTTACTGGATGGCCGCAGCTGGTTGAAACCTGGCTTCACACAATCAAAATGCTTCCGAATTGATTAGCTAGAGCATCGAAATAGCCTTCTTATGACCAGGCGTGCATTTCTAAGTGGAGCAGCCGCATTAAGCGCGCATTGGGCCACGCAGAACAAATCCCTCCTGGCAATGGAAGGATACATCTTCCAACAATACGCAGAGTCGTTGAAAAAACCGTTAGAGGCGCTCACGGACCAAGTACTGCCAATGGCCCGGGCTGCGGGATTCCGGAATATCGAACTGAACCCTGCATTCTTTCTTCCCGATGGCCGGGAGCGAACCCTCTCGATTCTTCGATCCCAAGGCCTGCTCATGCCCTCGCTTTATGTCGGCGGATCTATGCATGAAAGCGAGGGCGCCGAGCGAACCATCGCCACTGCGCTTGAATTCGGGAAACTTTGCGCCCCGTTCGGATGTAAGGCGATTGTGAATAATCCCGATCCCAAACTCGGCGACGCACTCAAAACCGAAGCCGAGCTGAACGTACAAGCCGAGTCATTAAATCGCATGGGACGCGTTCTGGCGCAGCATGGGTTTGACCTGCGTGTCCATCATCACACCCCTCAATTGGCCGACAACGCGCGTGAGTGGCGCCACATTTTGCGTCATACTGACCCGGAATATGTTCACATCTGTGTGGACGTCGATTGGGCATATGAAGCCGGGTTTGAACCGCTGCCGTTCTTGCGTGAGGTGGGAAGCAGGCTGCGCGAACTTCACGTACGCAGCGCTAAGAACAAACTATGGCTGGAGGATTTAGAGGACAGCGACATCGATTACCGCCAGGTCGCGGAGTATTTGAACGAGGAACGGCTCGCTCCGCTGATTGTGGTTGAACTCGCTTACCGAAGTAAAACGGTCGTGACCAGATCGCTGGAAGAAGACCTTCGCGTAAGCCGCATATATGCCGAGAAAGTTTTTGGCGTGAAGGCAAATGCATAGGAAAGAGGAGGCTGAATGGTCCGTATTCTAAGCATCGCGGTATCGATCGGCGCAATTGCGGGCATGATTGCGGC
>JAFASD010000253.1 GCA_019244945.1 Acidobacteriaceae bacterium
GCGCGGATTCTTCGCGCGCTTCATCTCGCGCAAACCCATGTAGACCGCATCGAGCAGCGCGGTTAGCCCCTCCGATTCCAGCGTCGTCAGCTTGCTTTGAATTTCTTCAACGTTATTCGTGAAACCAAGCGCTAGCTGGGCGTGATCGCTGAAGTCCACAAGGAACGCCTCGTCCTGCGCATTCATCGTTTTCATAAACTGCGTCACCGCTCGGCGCGACGTTTCGATCTTCTCTCCCATGCTGCCGCTTGTGTCCACAAGCAAGCCCACGGAAATAGGCGCATCCTCGCCCGCAAACTGTTTTACCTTCTGCTCGGCCCCGTCCTCATACACGCGAAAATCGTCCTTATTGAGGCCGAGCACGAATCGATTCAGCGAGTCCGTTACGGTAACCGGAATGAGCACAAGCGTCGTGCCCACCTTGATCGAGAGACCCGGACCGGACTCCGGCTGCTGGGCGCGCCCCGCTAGAGCCACGCAGCATGCGAGCAGGATAAACTGAAAGCCACAGCGCATTTCTGATTGAGGCTACCACGCAGGACCGAGCACGCCTCGTTCGGCGCATTGCTCACTGCTGACCAGCGCCTGCCTTTTGAATCTGCCGGTATTTCTCCATCATGTCTTTCGCCAGCTCTGATTGTCCGGTCTTTCGGTACGCGCGAGCGAGTAAATAATACAGCCTGCCGTTCTGATCCAGCGGGAGACCAGCCTCGAGATGCGGAATCGCCTTTTGCGCCCATGAGTTAACCCGCACGCAGGCGCAACTCCCCTAATTGGGTCGCATTCATCTCAGCGCTTCATTAATTTCGATATCGCGCCTCAGCACTTCGCTCAGGAGTTCCGAGAGTTCTACGCCCTTTTGCTCCGCCTTTTCGGAAAAATATTCCCAGACTCCACGCTCGATGGAGGCTGGTACAAAGACCGTTGCATCGGGAGCAATGTAATGAAGACCGCGAACCCCTTTAGAAAAATTGATCTCAGCCGGCATTTCATTGTGCTCAGGAGTTTGTTTCATAGGCTCTCTTCATATTGACTGATTTCTGCCCGGGTTGCTTTACGTGCCGAGATAATCCGAATTTTTATGGCATCATTACTTCTTTCCCAGAGGTAAGCTACTGACAGCATCACGCCATTGCTGGCACGCCCGATTGAGAACCACCGTTCTTCTCCCTCGCTATGGTCCAGATCGGCGACTGTCACCAGGCGAGGATCGTTGAAAATGCTACGTGCGAGATCGAACGCCACACCGTGCTTACGCTCGTTCCTAGCAGCTTTTACTTCATCCCACTCGAAATGGAAATGCCAATCATGCAAAGCCTATTGTCACGCACACAGCCAGTTCGTTGTCCCGCCAATCTTCTCGAGTTGCTCTGCATGGACGCAGGGGCGAGGCACACGCCTCGCCCGCATCACGCCCTAACAGTGCTAGAAGGTGAACCTGGCTTGTAATTCAATCGATCGCCCTGCTAGCGCCCCGGTGGGCCGGCCGAAGTTCGGATTCTCGACTTTCGTGTCGTTATCGCCGAATGGGAATGGAATCAGATTTAACTGATTAAATACGTTGAACGCCATTCCTCGAACTTCGATTCCCGCAGCCTCGTTTATGAACGGAAGGGCGAAGCGCTTCGAAAGTGTTGCGTCCGTTGAGAAGAACCCTGGCCCACGAAACGAATTACGACCGATTCCGGGCGGCCCCGGATGGGAGATGTTGAAGTAATTAGTACCTACGATCGGTACAGTTTGATTAGTCCCACCAAACTCACAGCCGTTCTGAAAACACGTGTTTGAGTTTGTATTGGGATTCGCGTTGTTGAAGTATTGGACCGGGCGCGTGGGCGCGATCGTAGCGGCTCCTGGTACGGCCGCGACCGATGACTGGCTGCCCGTGACGGGAGTCCATGGAAACCCGGAATATGCGGTCACGATTGCACCCAGTTGCCACCCGCCGAATACGCTGTGTAGGAATCCCTTATCGTGCGGGAAGATCGGAACCGTCCACAGACCGCTCGCCACAAATCGATGCCGCGAATCATAGTCCGATGCCCCGTATTCGTCAGTCTGGGCGTGCACGGGATCCGTTTGGTTCGTCACCGCGCCCGGTCCCTCAGCTGACAGCATGTCGATGCTGTGACTCCACGTGTATGTCGCATCCACGGAAAATCCCATCGAGAAGGTCTTAGACATTCGGGCGTACATCGCATTGTAAGACGCATTGACATCGGGAGTCGGGATGTAGGCTGCAAAGAAGGGGCTAGCGACCGTGCCCGCAGCGTTTGAGTAGAGGAAGTTCTGATTCACCAACCGAATCAGGTGATGACTGACTGCTCCCTGATAACCCAGAATAAACGCGATATCCTTTGCAACTTGGGTCTGGGTCTCGAATGAATACAGGTACGTATACGCATCTGGGGTATTGGGCCAAGCTCCGTAAACCTCGACAGCCGGTGGCGTGCCGGCTCCCATCGCATTGGGTGTGCCGGTTATCGGATTCACGCCAACAGCCAAACGTGAATTCGCCGGATAGCTGTTAGGTGAATTATTGCTGCCCGTGTAGAACTGAATGTTGCCGCCTGCGAAAGGTGTTGAGAAACTGAACGGCTTCGGAGCAGTGCCGCAGCAAAGATTGAAATTGAAATTGTTAGGTATATCCTCCGCGCCGTTGGCATAGATGTTGATATTTTGACGGTTGTAAGAAATGCCGAACCCACCCCGAACCACAAATCTCTCATGCGCAGCGAGCGGGGCAAATGCGAACCCAATCTTGGGCATGAAGTCCTTCCAGTTGTCATTCCATAGCTGGCCTACGTGTCGCACGGCGGAATTGGCGAGCGCCGCTGGTCCGGTAGCGTACAGGAACACGTTCGCAAGATTTCCCTGCTTTTCGGTGACAGGCGCGAAGTACTCCCATCGCAATCCAAGATTCAGCGTTAGGCTGGGTGAGGCGTGCCAGTCATCCTGTACGAACAGAGCATCGTCTGAATCTCTGTAATAGCGCGCCGCGTTTCCCGGTCCACCCGTATTCACATTGGCGGAGATGCCCTCAAAAATCGGCGCGGCATTGGCTAAATTCCAAAGCCCCGAGAAAGAGTAGATAGGCCGAACCGAGCCAAACAGGTTGTTATTGTCCTGCTCCTTGCGATAATTGCCCCCGAAGCGAACCGTATGATTGCCCCAAACTTTGATCAACGTGTCGCGCACTTCGTATGTATTTTGGGCGAGAACGGAGGGTGTGTCGGGACTTTGGGGAGCACCTGCAACGTAAATAGCTCCGAAGGGGTAAGACTCCATCTTGATGTAAGGAATGCCCCAGTTGATATTTGGATTGTCGCTCACGCCATTGTCGAAGAATCGAGTAAAATTCGCGCGCAGTTCATTTATAGTGCTCGCGTTAATCGTCTTGATATATCCGGCAGTGATGGCCGTGTTTACGGGTTTAAACGTCACGTCGGTATCGGGTGCTCCTGCGGAGGCGGCATCCGCAGACACCGAATTCAGGTGAGTAAAATATCCGGACGCAAAAATCAGGTCATTCGAAGTGAGATTGTAATCGATACGCCCATTGATCTGGTTTCCTTTTTGGGTTGAGGGAAGGTAGTATTGCACAAACTCCAGATCTGGAACACCATCAAACCCGCCGCCGATAGCCAAGGGCAAATTTTTCGCAGGCGTGGGCCCTAGCGCTGGTATCGGATAGTAAGGTGTCCCGGCGACACCAGGGCCTGGTGATCCAACGTCCAATCCACCTGGCACATCGCGACACAACGTCGAAGCAGTGCTGCCGAAAACCGCTGCGCAAGTGGTGCTCGGGCCTCCCAGCACCGCTACAATGCGCGGCATATTGTTCACGGAGCTGAAGATCTTGCCCATTGTGTTGTTCTGCGCAGCTATCAATTTCAGGGTCTGAGGCGTTATCACCCACTCTTGTCCGTAAGAAATGCTCTTATTGCGCAGACCTTCGTATGACGCGAAGAAAAACAATTTATCTTTTTTGATGGGTCCGCCAACACTCCCAGCGTACTGTCTAAAGGCATTTTGAACTCGTACCGGAGGCGCGTTATCCGGGCCACCCCACTTGTTGAATGCGTTCAAGTTAGGATCCTGATACAAAAATAAGGCGCTCCCATGGAATTGATCCGTACCGCTTTTTGACGTTATCTTGATGTGCGCGCCACTCCCACGGCCATCCTCGGCTAAATAATCGCTCGTGATCACCGTAATATCCTGCACCGACTCCGAATTGGGCGTCACCACCGCCGCGCCACCCCATCCCAAACTGTTCACTGAAACGCCATCCAACAGAAATACGTTCTGCTCCACGCGTTGACCGCTTGAGCTCACTTGCAATTGGTTCTCTGTTTGGAAAATCGAAACGCTGGAACCGCCCGGGCCAGTAGTGTTGCCGAGCGTGGCGGCTTGTCCGTTCCCGCTCCTTGCGCCTGTTCCGTCAATCCCCGGCATCGTCCGCACCAACTCATAGGGATCGCGGCCGAAAGTCGGCAATGTCTCGATAGCCTGGCTCGTGATCGTTCCGCTGACACTCGCGTCTGCTGTTTGAAGCGTGGGCACGGCGGAGGCAGTCACGGTCGTGGTAGTTTGGATATTCCCCGCCTGCAACGTAACGTCCTTTGTCTGCGCTAAATCCGCAACCACCTGCACATCCGTGACACTCGACGTCGCAAAGCCGGTTGCATCAACGGTCAGCGTGTACATGCCCGCTGGAAGCTGATTAAATCGATAAAACCCCTGATCGTTGGCAGTCGCTTCTTGCGTAGCTTGTGTGCCATTGTTCAGAAGCTTTACGTGTGCCCCGGGAATAACGCCCCCCGTCGCGTCTGTGATAGTGCCTTGCAGACTCGCATTGAACTGCGCTCCCGCCGGCGCCGCAACGACGATCAAAAGCGTGAGCACGCCCAAAACCACTGCTAGCCGGTGAGCCAGCATTTTACAGATTTTTTTCATGGACTAACCTCTTTTTAGCTCCGGGCCGACTAACCAAGCCCGGCAATTTAGACAGTAAGATTTTAGATTAGGTTACTTCGTTGCACAATCTAAAAAAGAAATTCGTTCGAGATGTAACATAGAGGCTCGAAACTCGTGCTCGGAATAATACTGAATCGAGGCGCGCTCGGAGATCCATGAGCCAACTGCTCAAGACCAAAAGTATTGATGAGCTTTGCGAAGAGACCAAGCAAGAGGACAAGCGGCTCAGGCGTTCGCTCGGGCCAGTTAGTCTCATCGCGTTCGGCATCGGCGCCGTCATCGGATCCGGCATTTTCACCGTCACCGGCACCGCCGCAGCCGGACAAACCTTCACAATCAAGTCGATTTACAACGCGCCCGTGCTCGATCTTCTGCTGCACGGTCACAATGCCGCGTCCACCGTCGGGCGTCCCGGCGCCGGCCCAGGCGTCACACTATCGTTTATCCTAGTCGCGGTTGCTTGCGGGTTTGCCGGCCTGTGCTATGCCGAGCTCGCATCCATGATCCCTGTTGCAGGCAGCGCCTACACGTACGCGTACACCACGCTAGGCGAGATCTTCGCGTGGATCATCGGTTGGGACCTGATTCTCGAGTATGCCGTCTCAAACATGTCCGTCGCCGTTGGCTTCTCCGCCTATTTCAACGACGTTTGCGATTTCTTTCTGAGAGGCCATCATCTTCCAACGGCCCTCTCCATGCCGCCTATTGTCGACTGGCAATCGACCGGCAGCCTTTTCAACATTCCCGCCTTCATCGTCGTCCTGGTGCTCAGTTGGATTTTGGTGCGCGGCATAAGAGAAAGCGCGGAGACAAACGGTGTTCTCGTGGCCATCAAGTTGGTCGCAATTCTGGTGTTCGTTTTTGGCGCCGCCTACGCAATTAAGCCCCAAAACTGGCACCCATTCTTCCCCAACGGTTATTCCGGCCTGCTCACTGGTGGGGCCATAATCTTTTTCACGTATATCGGTTTCGACTCCATCTCTTGCGCCGCGGAAGAAACTCGAAATCCGCAGCGCGATATGCCCATCGGCATTTTCGGAACTCTCCTCATCTGCGCCCTTCTCTATGCATCCGTCGCTCTCGTGCTGACGGGAATAGCGAACTGGCGGACACTCACCGGCGACGCTCCCGTTGCTGACGCTCTGAAATCGCTCAACATGAATAAGCTCGGCGCGATCGTGAACGTGGGCGCACTGCTCGGCATGATCTCATCGCTTCTGGTCTATCAATACGGCCAGGCGCGAGTTTGGTTCGCCATGTCGCGCGACCGCCTTTTGCCCGATTTGTTCTCCAAAGTACACAAGCGATTCCGAACTCCTCACATCAGCACCTGGGTTGCGGGGTTCGTCGTGGCCATCCCCTCCGGCCTGTTCACCGTCGCCTTTTTTGCAAATCTGGCAAATATCGGGACACTGTTTGCCTTCGTTTTGGTCTCGATCGGCGTCATCGTGCTCCGTCACAAAGAGCCGCATCGCTATCGCGCGTTTCGCGTCCCCGGAGCGCCCTTTACACCGCTGATTTCCGTAGCATGCTGCCTGCTTCTGATGCTAGGACTTCCACTTGAAACGTGGATCCGGTTCCTTGTCTGGCTATGCATTGGCCTCGTGATCTACTTCGCCTACAGCCGCAAGCGCAGCACGCTCTACGACGGCTCTTGATGCAGAAGAACAAGCCAATTTTGCAATACGCGCTCCTCGCCGTATTGATGGTTTGGGCCTGGGTTGCTCAATCGACAATTTCCGGCTTGGTCATGTCCGTTGAGTCGGCAGCTTCGCAATATCCGAGCGCACCCTTCGAAATCGAGCGTTATACAGCGCGCATCAGCCATGTGTCGGCAGGGTACGAGAACAGTGGCTTGAGGGCCGGTGACGACATCCTTTCCATCGCTGGTGAACCGGTTCGAGGCGACAGCCAGCTAGACACCATTCAATTCAACTTGCGCCCAGGACAAACAGTTCCGATTACAGTGCGCCGCGTCACGAACGGCCGGCCGCAGATCCTGACCGTGCCCGTTCAGTTGAAGGCTATTCCGCCCCAAGCACTCGACTGGGTTACTATCCTCGGGCTCTACGTTTTGTTCCCGCTCTTTTGCTTGACGCTCGGCTTCTTTATTGCGTTTGCGCGGCCTCGCGATCCCGTCGCCTGGATCACTATGGCCATGCTTGTGTCTTTCAGCCAGCTCCTCAGCCCCGGCGGCTTCTGGGCCATTTGGCCGCCCTGGCGTCAGATCGCGATCGCTTACCATTCGGTACTCAGCACTACTTGGTCCCTCTGGATTCTTGGATTCGCTCTCTACTTTCCGGTCCCGTTCGCCGTTCTCCGCAAACGGCCCTGGATTAAATGGCTGCTTCCTCTGCCTTTACTCGCTTTGCTGTTGCTCACCCTCTACGGCGAGTTCATGGAAGGCAACCACATAGACAAGTTGGGTTGGTTGGCTGAATTCACACGGCGCAGCGGACCCTGGGTTATATCACTGGTTTCGCTCTATATCGGCGGATTCTTTGCATCTCTGGGCGCTAAGAGATCCACTCTTGCAGACTCTGACGCCAAACGGCGGTTGGATGTCATGAGGTGGGGCTCCTCTCTGGCGCTCGGCCCGCTGTTGCTGCTCGTTCTGAGCGAGCTGCGAATCCTCCCGCAATTTCCGGTATGGCTCGTCACCATATGCCTGCTCATGCTTCTGCTGTTCCCCATCACGATGGCCTACGTCATCGTCGTGCAACGCGCAATGGACGTCCGAATGGTCGTTCGCACTGGCGTGAAATATGCGCTCGCGAGCACTGGAATCAAAATACTTCGCGTGCTGCTGACGATCGACATTTTTGGCCTCACGCTGCATTTCACTCTCCAAACCAATCACCGGGGAATAGCTGTGCTAATTGCCGCTTCGGGTGCTGCCCTGATCTTCGGCCTGGGACGGCTTGCGAGAAAAGTGAGCAACTGGATGGATCGGCGCTTCTTTCGCGAAGCGTATAACACCGAGGTCATCCTGTCCGATCTGAGCAACAGCGTCGCTACCATACACGACCTACTCACCTTGCTCGAAACGGTCACACACTGCGTCTCTGATTCGCTGCATGTGCCCAGGGTTGCGGTGTTGCTCGACCGAGACGGACATTTCGAACCCGCATACGCTCTCGGGTTCAACGGCAGCATCCCGCCAGTCGATTTGAACCAGAACGCTGCGACCATTCGCCTGCTGAAAGACGCACGTTCGCCTTCGAAAGTCTATTTCGACGACCCGCAATCCTGGGTTCATGGTGCGCCCGAGGACGAACAGGCAACCTTACGAGCGCTCGATACGCAAATCTTGTTGCCCCTGTCGCTGAACAGCCGGATGCTGGGCGTCATCAGCCTTGGGCCGAAGCGATCCGAAGCTCCGTATTCGCGGGGGGATCTCCAGTTGCTCGGAGCCGTCGCTTCCCAGACCGGGCTCGCCCTCGAAAACGCTCGCCTGACAGAAAACATCAAGCAAGAAGTCGCTCAACGCGAGCGCATCAATCGCGAGCTCGAAATCGCGCGCGAAGTCCAGCAGCGCTTATTCCCACAAAACCTTCCGAAAGTAGAAGGGCTCGATTTCGCCGGCTATTGCAGACCCGCATTCGGCGTGGGCGGAGACTATTACGACTTCATCAAGCTCTCGGACGGTTGCCTCGGTCTAGCCGTTGGAGACGTTTCCGGCAAAGGTATCGCTGCCGCTCTGCTCATGGCGAGCCTCCAAGCATCCCTCCGCGGTCAGACCATCCAGCCCTCCGAAACCCTTTCCGAAGTGATTGCGCACATCAACCAGCTTGTTTGCGAAGCGTCCGCCGAAAACCGTTACGCGACCTTCTTCTATGCCCAGTACGAGCCCTGGAGCCGCCAATTGCGCTATGTTAACGCTGGCCACAATCCCCCGATTGTTTGCCGGAAAAACACGAACGGGCCCGCAATCCTGCGTCTTGCTGATGGCGGCACTGTCGTCGGCCTATTTCCCCAAGCCGCCTACCAGGAATCGCGCCTCGCGCTCGAAGCCGGCGACGTTATGGTCGCCTTCACCGACGGCATCAGCGAAGCCATGAATAATGCCGAAGAGGAATGGGAGGAAGAACGCCTGATCGAGGCCGTCCAGCGCTGCGACTCGCGTTCAGCAGCCGATATGATCACCTGCATCCTGGAGCGCGTCGACACATTCACCGCCGGCGCCCGCCAGCATGACGACATGACCCTGATCGTCCTGCGCGTCCAGTAAACTCAAAATCCTTCCCACACCAGCGCCGGAAAAATCGCCTGCGACCGGAAACCCATCGATTCGTACAGGCCGATCGCGTCTCGATTCGCGCAGGTCACGGTCAGGCTCACGGACGTGCAGCCTATCTCAATTAAACGAACCAGCGTCTGCCGCAACAGTTCGTACCCCAGCCCCGCCTTGCGAATCGCGGGCAACACACAAAGCTGCGTGACATGACCCGACTCAGCCGAAATGAGACTCGCCAGGCATACCCCGCAGACGCGCCGCGTGCTCTCATCGACCGCAACGACGGATGCAGCCGGCGAAAAACGCCCGCAGCCGGGAAACTTCACGATATTTATCAGAAAATGCCGCGCGCCCGCAATCGTCCGGTACTGATCATTTATCTCGCTATCCACATGCCCCTTATATGCGGCCGCCACCACGCGCGCGGTCTCTTCATGGAAATGCTCGGTCCACGTAGGAAAACTGACGCGAAATGTCGGAGACTTCGCCGCCAGCCTAAGCATTGAAGCGCGGTTGATCTGCATGAAGTACCGGTCGTGTCGAATCAAATACCGGTGAAATGGCAGCCCGTTCGTGACCGGCCCCTGTAACAGCATCAGTTGCGACTCAATGCGGCGGATGCCCGGCGTGAGCATTAGATTCTGCACGATGGAGCCGAGCAAAAGCATCTCATTCGATGAGCTCGCTTGTCTCGCTCGCACGTAGAAATCCCCGATTAGCCCCTTGTGCCCTTCGGAAACCAGATACGCGTATCCGACCACATCGCCGCCGGAGTACAACGCGGATCCATTCAGCGACTGCATCTGGATAAACCGGCGAAGCAGATCCGCCGAAGGCCGGAAATCCCAAGCGAATCGCTTGCTCCAGATCCCGATCTCTTCCTCTAATAGCGAATCAAGCGCGCCCGCCGGAAGTTGGTTAAGTTCTACAACGTCAGGCAGAGGTGCGTCCGGAAGCGCTGCCATTCTAATGAATTATACGTGTACCGGAGCGGTTGCCGGACTCCCTGCTAACTCCTGCCTCCGAAGCAAGTCGCCAATTTTTGCCGTCGCCTGCCGGACACGCTGGTCATCCTCGATCAAGCTGAACCGTACGAACCCTTCTCCCATCGGTCCAAACCCGATCCCGGGCGAAACAGCGACATGGGCTTCGCTCATCAGCAGCTTTGCAAATTCCAGCGACCCCATTTCAGCGAATGGCTCTGGAATCGGGGCCCACACGAACATCGAGCCTCCCGGCGGCGCCACTTTCCAGCCTGCCTCATACAACCCATCGATCAGCGCATCGCGCCTCGATTCATAAACCTTGCAGATCTTGGCCGGCTCCCGGTCGCACTCCCGCAGCGCAGTGATCGCCGCGATCTGAATCGCCTGAAAAACGCCGTAATCGAGATAGCTCTTGATCCGCGCCAGTGCGGCAATCAGTTGTCGATTTCCCAAACAGAACCCGACTCGCCAGCCCGCCATGTTGTAGCTCTTCGTCATTGAATAGATCTCGACTGCGTGATCCGCGGCGCCTTCAACCTGCAAAATACTCGGCGGCCGGTACCCGTCGAAACCAAACTCCGCGTACGCAAAGTCGTGTACAACATACGAGCTGTATTGACTTGCCAGTTTGACGATCTCGCGCATAAACGGAAGATCGACGCACACGGTCGTCGGATTATGCGGAAAAGAAATGAGAATCACTTTCGGAACTCGCACCGCGCGCCGGTAAAGCGCGCGCAGACCATGCAGGAACGTGTCCGCATCCGGCATGGGCAGCATCGCGGCCTCGCCTTCGGCCATCACCACGCCGTACTGATGGATCGGATACGCCGGATTCGGCGATACAACCACATCGCCCGGTCCGATGATCGCGAACAGAAGATGTGAGATTGCATCCTTTGCCCCGATCGTAACGATCGCTTCGGTTTCCGGATCAAGCGTAACTCCGTACTGTCGGTGATATCGGTCGACAATGGCCTCGCGAAGGTGCAATATCCCGCGAGACACAGAGTAACGGTGATTTCGCGGGTCCTGTGCGGCTTCAATCAGCCGCTCAACAATGGGCCGCGGCGTGGCCCCATCCGGGTTCCCCATTCCCATGTCAACGATGTCGAGATGCGCCGCCCGCGCTTTCTCTTTTAGCTCGTTGATCACCGTGAACACGTACGGCGGAAGCTTCTGGATACGATAAAACTCGTCGTTCGGCAGAGGCATGCTTTCAGTGTAGGTGCGAGGCACCCCTCGACCCCATCACGTGAGGCACGTCGGACTGCGACCCGGCCACCCATAAAAATTTTTGATCGGACAAAACGTAAGCATTGATTGGAGGAATATAGTTCCCTGGGTATACTTTCTGTAATCCCTCGCTGAACTTAGGAGGGCAAAGTGTATGTAGGCAAGCGGCGAAGCGACCTGCCGCAACTCCCCGGGCTATACGACCCAACGAACGAACACGATGCGTGTGGCATCGGGTTCGTCGCGAATATAAAAGGCGAGCCTTCTCACGAAATCGTGCTGCAGGGCCTGCAGATCCTCGTGAACTTGGCGCATCGGGGCGCGTGCGGCTGCGATCCCGAAACAGGCGATGGCGCGGGAATCCTCATCCAGATCCCACACCGGTTCTTTACGAAAGAAGCGGCTTCGCTTGGCTTCTCACTGCCTGGGCCCGGTGAATACGGTATTGCTATGTGTTTTCTGCCAGTCGAGCAGCAACAGCGGCTCGCGTGCGAAGGTTTGCTGGAACAGATCACCAGGGAAGAAGGGCTGGTTGTGCTTGGTTGGCGCGATGCGCCCGTAAATGTGGATGCCATCGGCCGCGTAGCGCGCACCTCGCAGCCCTATATCGAGCAATTCTTCGCCGGCCACCCCAGCGGCATGTCGCAGGACCAATTCGAACGCCGGTTGTTCACGGTGCGGAAACGCGTGGAGTCACTCGTTTCCGAATCCGAGATGCGCGACAAGGACTTTTTTTACATACCTTCCTTCTCCTCGCGCACGATTGTTTACAAAGGTTTGCTGTTAGCGAACCAGATCGGCGATTTCTATAACGAGCTTCTCGATCCAGACACGATGAGCGCTTTGTGTTTAGTGCACCAGCGCTTT
>JAFASD010000483.1 GCA_019244945.1 Acidobacteriaceae bacterium
AGGATCGTCGCCCACGCCGTTTATTCTCGCGTGGAAACATGCTGGTCATCGCGCAACTCTCGCTGTCGTTGATGATGCTCGGAGCCGCGGGCCTCTTCATTCGTAGCGCTACGCGCGCCGCCAATGTACAGCCGGGCTTTTCGCTTCTGGTTGCAGCCGCCGTGCTGACGGCTGTTGCTCTCGTCGCCTGTTACATTCCCGCCCGAAGGGCCGCGCTTATCGATCCAATGATCGCTCTCCATTACGAGTAACCCCACTGTCGAGAGCGAAGCACCCGCTCTCTTCGCGCCGTGCTCACGATAATGGAGCGTCTACTGGCCCGAGCCATCCACAGCAAGGCCAGCTATGCCAAATAATGCTGACGATCTATGCCAAACAAACTTGAAAGTGACAGTTCTGCAGATTTCATTTAGGCGCCGCTCGGGTTGCCGCTGGAACGGTTCGGATAGCGATCGCCACGATCTTGACTGGTGTGACGGGCTTGTCGTTTTCGTCCCGCGGGACCTGAGAGATTGCGTCCGCCACATCCTGTCCGGTGACCACTTCTCCAAAAATGGTGTGCTTGCCATTTAACCAAGGCGTCGGCGCAACCGTGATGAAAAATTGAGAACCGTTCGTATTAGGGCCGGAATTGGCCATGGCCAGAATGCCTGGCTTGTCAAAAACGTGATTCGGGTCAATCTCATCTTCAAATTCATATCCCGGGCCGCCGCTTCCGGTACCGGCGGGATCGCCACCCTGAATCATGAATTGCGGAATAACGCGATGAAAGGTCGTGCCGGAATAGAGAGGGGTGTGTTTGAGGGCTCCGGTGGTGGGATCTGTCCACGGTTTTGTGCCTCGGGCCAGCGCGCGAAAGTTAGCTACGGTTTTCGGAGCTTCGTTTTCGAGCAAGCGGCAAACAATATTGCCCATGGACGTGTATATCACGGCATACAAGCCCGGTTCGGACGGCAAGGCGACGGGAGGCAAAGCGGGAGCCGCGGGTCTCCGGGCGGGCCGGGCCGCAGATGATTTCGTCTGCATTCCGGTCGATGCCGAACCAGGCGAGAAGGCAAGGAGAAGAGCAGCCGAAACAGTAGAAAGCGTTCGCATTATTGCTGATTATAACGGCGGCGGATAGAGGCCGATTGTCAGCGGTGTTGTTTATCTCCTACAATCCTAGTAAGCACCAAAAGTATGAAGTACTTATTTGCTCTTGCCCCCATTTGTGCGCTTTTGCTCTCGACCGCCTGCACGCAGAGCCCGGAGAGGCTGATTGCGGCCGGTAACAGGTATCACAGCAATAAGAAGTATAAGGAGGCGTCCATCCTCTATCAGAAGGCGATCGCAAAGGATAAGACGAACGCCGAAGCATATTACCGGCAGGGTTTGAACCTGATAGAGGCACACGACATATCGGGCGCTGCCAGCTATCTCCGCCGGGCCGTCGATCTGAAGCCGGACAACGCTGACGCCGAATCCAAACTGGCCGAGATCTATTTAACCGCCTATTCGACCGATCCCAAAAGATTCAAATCGATTTTGCCGGACGTGCATGATTTGACTGCGAAGATTCTGCAGCATCAGCCGAATTCATTCGATGGTCTCCGGCTGCAGGGGATTTTGTATTTAACGGATAGGAACCCCGACAAGGCTCTGGAGACATTCGCGAGGGCGAATAAAATCAAGCCGTATTCGCGGGACTTAGTGGGGTGGTACGCCGAGACGCTTCTGTCGGTTCAGCGCACCGCAGATGCCGAGGCGCTGGTTCGCGACATGATCGCGCACGATAAAACCTGGGGGCCGGGATACGATCTTCTTTTTGTCATCTACGCGCGAGCAAACGATCGTCCAAAATGCGAGGCGGTGCTTCGGGAACGGGTGCAGAACGATCCTACAAACGTGATCGGGCTTCAGAACCTGGCGAGTTATCTGGTCACGACAAACCGCTTCGATGAAGCTGAGAAGCTGATGCAAAGAGTAGTGACCGACAAAAAGGATTTCCCCAATGGCAGACAAATTTTGGGCGATTTCTATGTCAGGTCGGGGAAGTTCGACCAAGCTCTACAGCAGTATCAAACCGGCGCGAGCGAGGACCCAAAGGACGCCTTGCTTTACCAGGAACGCATTGTGGCGCTTGATCAGAACACCGGTAAGCGCGATGCGGCGCTGGACTTGGCAAGGACATTAGCAAACAAGAATCCAAAGGACACGGTCGCGAATGAGTTGTATGCGTCCTTGCTATTGCAAAGGGGAACGAAAGCCGACGCATCGCGGTCGCTTTCGGAGTTGAAGAATTTAATTCAGAACAATCCAGGGAGTTCGGCGCTGCATCTGGACTTGGCGCGCGCCTACTTCACGCTGGACGAAGCCGACAAGTCGTTGAATGAGGCGCTTCAGGCGATTCAACTCGAGCAGAAGAGCAGGGCTTCGAAGGGGCCGGTTCTGATGACCGCCCGGGTGATTGCCGGACGGATCTATGAAGATCGCGGCCAGCACGCCAAAGCCAGCGAGCAAGTGGATCCGGTGCTTGCGGCAGAACCCAAGAATCCGGATGCCCGTCTTATAAAGGATCGCGCTCTGATTGGCATGAATGAGGCTGATAAGGCGCAGACGGATTTAGAGGATTTGCTTCAGCAGTATCCCAACATGAACGATGCCCGGCTGCAGCTCGGCAATCTGTATCTAAATCAGAAGCAATATGCCAAAGCGTCGGAGGAATTCGACCGTGTGTGGAAGTCGAACCCGCCGGACTCTCGCGGCCTGGTGGCGCTCCAAAGCGTCAAATTAGCGCAAGGAAATGCCGACGACGCGATTCGAACGCTACAAGACCTGGTCAAACAGAACCCGAACCTGCTTGGTTATCGCTATCAACTTGCCGGAGTCGAAGCTACAGCCGGAACGCAGGTCCTGAAAACGGATCCAGCGCGTGCGCGGCAACTGTTTGAGCAAGCCGCCGAGGATTACAAGAACATTTTGAAGACCAGTGCCAATTCGGTGGAGATCTGGTTGCGGCTCGGGCTTCTGCAGAGGCAACTGGGGCAGTACGATGCGGCGCTTGCCTCCTTCGAACAAGCCGGCAACGCGGACCCGCATAATGCCGACGCTTTTCTAAATCAGGCGGTCCTACTGGATGCGCTGGGCAAAAGGAAAGAAGCGGCCGACGCTTATAGTAAAGTTCTTGGAATCAATCCGGAGAATTGGATGGCGCTGAACAATCTCGCGTTTATTGACGCTGACACAGGAACGAATCTGGATCAGGCCATGACCTTCGCCGAGCGCGCGAAAAAGGAGGTGCCGAATAGCCCGGATGTCTCCGATACGCTTGGGTATGTCTATTACCAAAAGAATTTGAACTCGGAAGCTTTGCGGATTTTCCGCCAAGTAGTGCAGGATAATCCGCAGAGATCTACGTTCCATTTCCATCTCGCCATGGCGTTACGAAAAGACGGCGATAAGCAGGGGGCGCGGGCCGAGGCCGAAAAGGCTTTACAGACCGCCTCGCAGCCCGACGAGCAGAATAAAATCCGCTCTTTTGTAAGTCAGATCGGCTAAGAAGCGCGGCGCCATTTCGATCATCCGGTGAGAGCTTGGCTTGAGGAATACCCGTCTGCAAGATACGTAGTTCCGTTTTTAGTCTTTCTTTTGTTTTTGGCGATCTCTCCTAGGATCCCGCTCGATCCACGCTGGGAATCGCCAATCCGAGTAATCGTGCTGGGCTTTGTGTGCCTTGCCTGTTGGCCGCGAGAAATCTCTCCGTGGCCTTCCCGATGGCTCGCGAGCACGGCTATTGGAGCGGCTGTTTTCGTCCTCTGGATTGCTCCCGATATTCTGTTTCCGGGCTATCGTGCTAAAGCACTGTTTTCGAATTCAGTTATCGGTCATGTGCGTTCTTCGATGCAACCCGAGGCGCTACATAGTGCCTGGGTGCTGGGCTGGCGAACCGCGAGAGCCGTGATCATCGTCCCCATCGTCGAAGAACTCTTTTGGCGAGCCTGGTTGATGCGATGGCTGATCAACCCCGATTTTCAGAAAGTGCCGCTCGGCGCATATAGTCCGTTTGCGTTTTGGATCACCGCTATCTTATTTGCATCCGAGCATGGCTCCTATTGGGACGTAGGGCTGGTCACGGGGATCATTTACAACCTATGGATGCTCCGGTCGAAATCGGTGGCCGATTGCATTCTCATGCACGCGGTGACGAATGCCATTTTGAGCGGCTATGTCATTGTGACGGCGCAGTGGCAGTACTGGCAATGACTGCAAATCGCGGATGGATGCTAAAGTCAACAATCAGGAGAGTTGTCCACCGTAGACTACTATGCCCTGCTTACTTGCGCTGTTGGCTGTAGCGTTTCCGCGAGTTGCGATTGTCCTTCTCTGGCTTTTTTCAAACTTCTTCACGGGCGTTGTGTATCCCATTCAGGGCATCGTGATCCCCGTGCTCGGGTTCATTTTTCTGCCTTTGACTTTGATCGTCTACACGTATCTCGAGAAGAGTAGCGGAGGCCATTTAAGTACCGGGCAGCTGATTTTCATCTTTATTGCGGTGATCATCGATTTGGGTTTGGTGGGCGGAGGGTTGAGGAGCCGCCGCACCTGAAACTTGATCGCCCTGCTTCGGCCTGAGAATCGGCGCCAGATTCCGCTACTAGCATCGTGTGGCATTATTCCGCACGTTTAGCGCGGCCATTCAGGGTATCGATGCGCATGTAGTGGATGTCGAAGTCGACATGTACCCGGCAGGGAGCAATCGGGATTTTGTGACGGTTGGGATGCCGGATGCCGCGGTAAAAGAAAGCCGCGAGCGAATAAAGTCAGCGCTCTTGAACTCCGGATTCGGCTATCCGAGTAAGTCCGTCACCATCAACCTGGCGCCGGCCAATGTGCGCAAGGAGGGCGCCGGTTTCGATTTGCCGATGGCGACGGCGATCTTGGGCGCGATGGGCACGGTTGGCCGAAGCGACGACTACCTGATCGTGGGGGAGCTGTCGCTTGATGGAAGCCTGCGCCCGATTCGCGGAGCACTATCGATCGCGGTGTGCGCGGCGCGTCGAGGCATTCACAATCTGCTGGTCCCGATTGACAATGCGGCGGAAGCGGCGGTTGCGGAGGGGATACGCGTGTTCGGCCTCAAGCATTTGGCCGAAGTCGTGCAGTTCTTGAATGAGCCTGCGGCGTTTGCCCCTGCAACTGCGGCTATCCCGAATCAGGACTTGAACGATCCGCAAGTTCCCGATTTCAGTGACGTGCGCGGTCAAACCATGGCCAAGCGCGCGCTGGAAGTGGCCGCTGCGGGAAATCACAATGTGCTGATGATTGGACCGCCGGGATCGGGCAAGACCATGCTCGCTAAACGATTTGCCGGTATTCTGCCCAAGCTGACGTTTCGCGAGGCGCTCGAAGCCACCCAGATTCACGGAGTGGCCGGCGTTTTGCCGGCAGGAATTGGAATTCTCCACAGCCGACCGTTTCGCGCGCCGCACCACACGATTTCAGACGCGGGCCTGATTGGAGGCGGTAGTGGAAGCCCGCGACCGGGGGAAGTTAGTTTGGCGCACCAAGGTGTTCTGTTTCTGGATGAGCTGCCGGAGTTTCCTCGTGGTGTTCTCGAACAGCTTCGTCAACCTCTCGAAGAAGGGTCGGTGACACTGGCTCGCAGCAATGGAACACTGACTTTTCCGGCGCGGATTATGTTAGTGG
>JAFASD010000505.1 GCA_019244945.1 Acidobacteriaceae bacterium
CATCAGGGAAAAGCGAAATCTGAACGGAACAGTTCCCGCGCTCGTGCTAGTGAATCCAGCGGGAAAAATCGTCTGGCGTCATAATGGCTTGACCACTCCGGGCGAGCTGGGTCTGACATTGCGCTCTTTTCTGGGTAATCCTGATTACGCGCAACTAGGTTCTGAACCGTGAAACGTCATTTCGGAATTTTCGCCGCGATTGCATCTGCATGTACCTTGGCTGCTGCGCTCGATCCGGATGCAGCATTCCTTCCGTTGCAAGATCCGATTGTGGTTTACAACAACTGGTCTTCCTACGATGAGCTTTCGGATAATGTTCCGCAAACCGAGCAGCTCGCGATGAAGGAGCTCGACGAGCTGCTTCGCTTGCGTCGCGATGGCGTTCGCTTCGATCACTACGTCATGGATGCCTTCTGGTTTGCGAAGGACGGCGGATATCGCGCCTGGCGCAAATCCACTTGGCCGCAAGGTCCAGACCGCTGGTTGCAACGCTGCCGCGAAAACGGCATCAAACCGGGATTATGGTTCGGGACCAACCTGCTGGTGCAGCTCGATCCGATTCCGGAATGGGAGGATTCCCTCAATAAAAAGCGCGATGCGATGTGCTTCTTTAAAGGCGGATTCCTCCCGCACTTCATGCAAACTCTCCAGCTCTGGTATGACAAGGGTTTCCGCCTGTTCAAATTCGATTTCGTGGACTTCACGGCAGCGCCTCCGGATATTGAGGTGTCCATGCCCAAGGAAGAGATTCGCTCGCGCAACGAAACGGCATTTCGCGAAGCTTTGCGGAAATTTCGTGAAAAGAATCCCGGAGTCGTGCTGGTCGCATTCAATGGCTTCGGCGGTGTCTTGGAAACGACTACGGAACCCTTTCCGTTCCGCAGTCCCATCGATCTCCGCTGGCTGACGGTCTTCGATTCGATGTACTCGGGCGACCCGCGTCCGTCCGATGTGCCGATGATGAACTTCTGGCGCTCGCAAGATGTTTATAGCGATCACATGGTGCGCCGCTTTGAAGATAGCGGTCTTCCGCTCGAACGAATCGACGCAACGAGCGTCATGTACGGAACGACAGGGACGATTTACTATCGCCGGACGAACGCCTGGAAAAGCGGCCTCCTCTTGATGCTGGCGCGCGGCGGATGGGTGAATACAATCCACGGAAATTTGGAACTGATCGATGACGCCAAGGCAGCCTGGATGGCCAAAGTCTTTCAGCTCTATTTGCGAATGGAATCCTTCGGCAGAACGAAGACGTTCGGGGGCATTCCCGGTGAGATCGAGCCGTACGGGTTCGCTTCGCTCGATGCCGGCGGCGCGCTCTATACGGTGGTCAATCCAGTTCAGGGCATTCGAACCATCGTGCTTCCGCGCCTATCGCAAGAACAGAGCGCGTTCGATCAAGGGCGTGTCGTTTTTCGCGATGCCGGCTTCCGCCCGAACTTCTCCGGTAAATCTATCACTCTAGGTCCCGAACAAATGGCAGTAATCGGCTTCGGAAAATACGCGGGCCGCGAATTCGATCTGGGCATGGAAGATGAAGTAATCATCCCGCAATCGATTGAGCCGCTTCCGGCCGCGTTTGAGGCTCGCGGCTCTCACACAATTGAAGCGTCCCTCACGCCCCCATCTGGTGCGCGATTGCGAATCGTGATGCGCCAGCGCACCCCGGACGGCTACATCCGTCGCACTTGGGCCGGTGGTCCCCCAAAGGGGGAGAACATGGCTCGCGTGCTGAAGATCGAGGTGTTGCAGCGCGGGCAGCCGCTTCCGGTTCACATCAATTACGACAAAGTGATTTGGAGCGGTTTATCGTGGGGCGTCGGCGAAGTCGAGGGATTCGCCGCAGGGACGCCGATTCTGATTCGCTGCACATCCGCGGAAAAGGACGAAGTGAAGCTAGAAGCGAAGGTGTATCAGGTTCGGTACCGCTGAGAGCCCTTGGCCGATTCAGGCTCAGAGTATTTCCCCCCGGGCAACCAAAATCAGTAGTAAACTTTGTTCTCAGTGAGAGCCGCGAGCTGGGTGCGCGTCTGAGAACATCCTTCGATCGGCTCAAGGAGAAGGTGGGATGCGAAAAAACACTCTGTTGTGTATTTGTCGAATTACATTTCTGACGTTTCTGGTCCTAACACCGATTTATGGGCAAGGTCAAGGAAATCGCGCCGCGGTCACCGGCATAATCACGGATCCGACCGGGGCTGTGGTCGCGGACGTCCAGGTGACGGCCACGAACGTCGCTACGGGCGAGGTTAGTCACGGCGTTACCAACAACAACGGACTGTATACGATTC
The DNA here is from genome assembly GCA_019244945.1 of Acidobacteriaceae bacterium. Lineage (GTDB taxonomy): Bacteria > Acidobacteriota > Terriglobia > Bryobacterales > Bryobacteraceae > Bog-105. Next base: position 2,295 of record JAFASD010000505.1, read on the forward strand.
TCAATCTATTTCCCGGGCAGTATTCGCTCAACTTCACAAAAACCGGTTTCAAGCCCATCGACATTCCGGAAATCACTCTGGAGTCCACGCAGGTAGCTAGGCTCAACGAGACCCTCGCCGTCGGATCTCAGAATCAAGTGGTGACAGTAAGCGCTGCGGCGCCCGTTCTCGACACCGAGACCGCAACTGAAGGAACGCACCTGTCCGGCCAAGTGATTACCGATCTGCCGCTGAATATCAACGGCGGGCGCGACATTGAGGCTTTCGCGGCTGCCCTCACGCCGGGATACTCTGCCCAAAGCAATACATATGAAGCCGTTATCAACGGCACTCAAATTTTCACGAAGGATTTCACCGTGGACGGCACCTCCGGGACGGCCACCATTCAGGGGGATTCGGTTGAGATCGGTCCCACCATGGAAGCGCTTCAGGAAGTCGAATCGCAAACCAGCGGCCTGCAGGCACAAAACGGGATCACGAACGGCGGTGTCATCATGTTCAACCTGAAATCAGGCACCAATCAGTTGCATGGCAGCGCCTTTGCCTATGGCCACAACGAATTCCTGGATGCCCGATCCTGGGGCAATCCCGTAAAGCCGAAGGCGCGCTTCTGGGATTACGGCTTTAGCGCCGGCGGACCGATCATCAAGAACAAGCTTTTCTATTTTGGCGCTTTCGAGCGCTATCAGCAGCACGATTTCACTCTCGGTGGTTTGGGGAGCAACACCGGAGCGAGCGTTCCCACGAGCGCCTTTCTGACTGGCGATTTCAGCGCGCTTCTGAATACGAGTGATCGGCTGGGGACCGATACTCACGGAAATCCCATCTATGCCGGCGCAATCTTCAATCCAAAAGACCCCGGGGCTGTTTTCGTAGGCAACATAATCCCTCAAAGCATGTTCAGCTCCGTGTCTCAAAAGATCCTGGCGATTTACCAGAAGGACTATGCTCCTGAGTCGACTGCGATTGCCGGCAATGAGCGTATTCCGGCCAACGGCACTCCCGAGCAGACACCTAACCAAGCCGTCGTGAAAGGCGACTACAACCTCACGGATCGCAACCATATCTCCGGCTCCTGGGTTTATGATCACCGTCCGCGCCTGAACCAGGATTGTGGCGGTGTTTGGGAGCAGAACACCACAGATGGCGGGCCGCTCGCGTGCGGTCGCTTTCAATTGACGCTTTCCAATGAATTTCGCGCGAGCGACTCACTAACCATCACTCCGAACTTGCTGAACGTTTTCAACGCAACCTATAACCGGTACTGGAATGGTTCGGTTCCATCCGAGACAGGAACAAACTGGCTCTCTCAGCTTGGTCTCGGCAGCACCGGTGTGGACAATTTCCCAGCCATCAACTTCGGCTCGGCAGTCAACGGATACAGCACGACAAGCATCGGAAACACGTGGCAGGGATATTACATCGGCAGCACATTTATCTATAACGACAATCTCTCCTGGACCAAAGGGAAGCACACCTTCACGTTTGGAGGCGAATTTCGCGCCATGCAGATTAGCAGTCAGGCCGGGTCAGGCGCGCTGAGCCTGAGTTTCTCTAACAACACCACCGGCGCTCCCAGCGCTTCCTATGCCAACCAAGTCGGGTTTGGATTTGCCAGCTTCCTGTTAGGCGATGTGCAATCGGCTACGGAAAGTACGCCCCTAGACTTGTACGGGCGGCGCAAAGCCATGAGCCTGTTTGCCCAGGATAACTGGAAGCTGACACCGAAGCTGACCGTGAATATCGGCCTCCGATGGGATGCAACCTTCCGGTTTCACGAAAAATATGGTCATTGGGCCAATTTCGATCTGAACGCAATCGATCCCAACCTGGGCATCAAGGGCGCCATCGTCTATGCGAACGGGGGCGGCGACAGCTTCGAAAAAAATGAGGATTGGCACAACTTTGGCCCGCAGATCGGCATTGCCTACAATCCGTGGAAACGAGTGGTCTTCCGTGGATCATTCGGTATTCTCTATGTTCCAATCGGGATTCAATACTACGAAGGCGTCCCGTATGGTTTTGCGCCAGGATTCCGCGGCACCAACTCGGCATCCGCGTTTAATTGGGACAGCGGCTATCCAGGCGTGTTCGTCCCCGGTACCAAAACATCGACTCCTCCGATAACGCTATTTCCGGTTGTCGCAGTCGATCCGAACTCGCTTCTCGCCGGCTACACGGATAATTGGAACCTCGGAATTCAATACGAGATAAATGACACCACGCGCGTCGAGGTTGCTTACATCGGCAATCGCGGCCACCATTTGCAAGACAGTGGTCTGCAAAATAATCAAGGCCCCGCCTCGCAGTTCTTTGCTTTGGCGAAATCCAAAAAGGGGTTTAATTACGTCTGCAGCCCTGCCGATGCAGCTGCGAACGGCGTTCCTTATCCGTATAGCGGCTTCTGCGCACCGGCTTTTGCCGCTATCGCTCCCTATCCGCAACTCGCCGCGGCTGAGGCCAACTATTGGTTCTATCCGAATCTGTACTATGTTGGTCTGCCGCTCGGACAGTCTTATTACGATTCGATGGTCGTGCAACTGGTGAAGCGCTTATCCAGCGGCTTGACCCTGGATCTCAATTACACGCTTGGACGATCGGAAGGCGACACATACAGCAATTTCGGCGACAGTTATGACACTGCCGGAATTCAGGATTTCGCTAATTTATCCGAAGCGGCCCACACGCTGAGCGTTTACGACCAGAAACACACGTTTAAAGGCGCAGTGACCTACGAGTTGCCTTTCGGACACGGCCGTCGCTGGCTGTCTGATCGAGGAAAATTTCTCAATGGCCTGGTCAGTGGCTGGCGATTGTCCGGCCTCGTGCGCTACGCGTCCGGAGCGCCACTAAGTTTCTCTTCCAGCAACTACTATTACTATCCGCTTTGGGCAACTACTTATGTGAATTACAATCTTACCGGTTACAACGGCAGTCAGTTCAACGCCGCAAACTTCAC
>JAFASD010000485.1 GCA_019244945.1 Acidobacteriaceae bacterium
TTTCTGACAGGACTGACCGGCCGCATGGAAGCAGCGCGGCGCGGCATCGAATTACACGGCGCCGTCGTCACGGCTGACGACCACACAGGAAGAGCCATCTCCATTCAGCCAGTCTCTTGTCTGAAGTAGTTTCCAGGAACTCCGTGATGCCCCGAGTGCATCCAACAGATGAGGGGAACTCGAGCAAACCATGAAAACCAGATCTGGCCTGATTACCTTTGCATTTGCAGCGATCGTTCTCGCCGCTCCCAGCTGGTCTCAATCGAGCACCGACCAGACTACAGTCGCTCAGCAGAAAACCGTCAAAACCAAAAAGAACGGCCGCAGTGCCGGAGGTGACGTAGCGAGCGGCACGGGAGACATCGGGAAGGGCGCAGCGAAAGGCGCCGGCAGTGCTGCCGAAGGCGTGGGCAAGGGCGCAGTCGACCTGGCTACCTTGCACCCCATTGATGCGGCCACCTCCGTCGGCAAAGGTGGTGTGACCGCGGGCAAGGATGTGGCGGTTGGGACCACGAAGGGTTCCGCCAAGATTGTCAAAGGCATTGGCCGCGGAATCAAACACCTCTTCTAAAAAGCAGGGCCGCGCCTCATCAAACCCCCTGAATCTCTACTTCTACTTCGCCTCCGGTGCTGCTCAGCGGTACGTGCTCCCATCGCCCCACCGCGGCTGTTGCCACGCAATTTCCAAGCACGTTCACGCTAGTGCGCCCCATATCCATAAGCGCATCCACACCCAGAATCAACGTAATCCCTTCCGGCGGAAGCTGAAACGTCGCTACAGTTCCCGCTAACAGTACCAGCGCCGCTCTCGGAACACCTGCAGCGCCCTTACTGGTCAGCATGAGAGTCAGCATCATCGTAATTTGTGCTCCGAGTGTCATGTGAACGCCTGCTGCTTGAGCAATAAAGACCGACGCCAGCGAGAGGTATAAAGTCGTACCGGTCAGATTGAAGCTGTAGCCGGTAGGCAACACGAAACCCACAATATGTTTCGGCACGCCAAGCCGCTCCATGTTTTCGAGCGCCAACGGAAGCGCCGCCTCGCTCGAGGCCGTCGAAAACGCTATCAGGAATGGCTGCCGCACCGCGTGCCAGAATCGCGCGATGGGTACCTTCGCCAACACGAGCGTCGGCACAAGCACCAGTACGACGAAGATCCCCAACGCCAAATACGATGCCGCAATCAGTTTCCCTAACCCGAACAACACCCCGGCCCCTTTGGAGCCGATGGTCACCGCAATAGCCGCCGCTACTCCGAAAGGCGCGACATACATGACGTATTTTGTGTACCGGAACATCACTTCGGCGACCGCTCCCGCGAAGTTCACTACGGGCCGGGACTTTTCTCCAATCGCCGAACACGCTGCGCCAAACAGGAAAAAGAAAACGACCATCTGGAGTACATCATTCTGGGCCAGTGATTCAAAGATGTTGCTGGGAACCGCGTGCTCGATAATCTGGCCCAGTGACACAGCGTTCGGCGCGGCTGGGCCCGCCGCCGCACCTCCCCCCGCGAACGTCAATCCGCTGCCCGGACTTGTCACGTTCACGACAACAAGCCCGATCACCAGCGCCAGCGTTGTGACCACTTCGAAATACACCAGAGACTTGACCGCTATGCGCCCCATGGTCTTCAATTCACCGGCGCCGGCAATGCCGTACACGATCGTGCCGAACAGCAGTGGACCCACGATCGACTTGATCAGCCGGAGGAAGATGTTGCTCACGGGCGTAAGATTTTTTGCGAAATTCGGAAAGAAAATACCGACTAGGACGCCAACAACTAACGCAATGAAGATCCAGGATGTGAGCGAGATCTTCCGCATCCGCTCAGCGCTCTCCCCACTTCAGCTTCTCCCTCAGAACGTCAAAGAAGAGCATCTTGGGGGGCCGAATCAGTTGGATGGTCTTCGCGGAAGCCTGGCAGGTGATCCGGTCTCCTTTAGAAAGCGGCTCTCCGGTTTGGCCGTCAATCGTAAGAAATGTCCCGACCTCTCCATGATTGAGGATCTGAATGACGCTCGTGTCCGGCACAATCACCGGACGATTGGTCAGCATGTGCGGGCAGATCGGTGTAATACACAACGCCGCCACTGAGGGGAAAATGACCGGTCCGCCGGCTGACAGTGAATACGCAGTCGAGCCTGTAGGAGTAGAGATGATCAGACCATCGGCCTTGTAAGCTGCGACAAAATGATCGTCGACGTGCGCATCCAGGTCGATCATTCTGGCAAGCTCCAGCTTGGTGATCACAATGTCGTTCAGAGCTGAATAGGTGGCTACCGTCTCGCCTTTGCGCATCAATTGGCAATCCACCATCCGGCGGCGGCCGATCCTGTGCTCCCCTCGCAGTGCGCGTTCTAATTCCGGGTATAAGTCCTCAATGCGAATGGCTGTCAAAAACCCGAGATGCCCGAAATTTACAGGAAATAACGGTACGTTCCGGCCCGCTACGACCCGCGCCGCCGAAAGCAGAGTGCCGTCCCCGCCAAGTACGATGACCAGATCCGCGCCTTCCGGCACCGCTTCCCGCGCGTAGAATTCTTTTGTGCCTGCGTATTCAGCCGTCTGTTCATCGCAGCGGTAGCCGACATCATGCTGCTCTAACCACTCGAGCAGACCGCAGACAATCTCTCTCGCTTCCGCGATCTTGGGCTTCGATATGATCCCGGCTGTCTTGATCTTTTGCATCCTGACCCGTCCATACTACGAAATCCTTGCACGAGCGTGTAGCAGAAACTCTCGATTGCCCTCCCTGCCGGGAATGGGACTATCCATCAGCGCGGTAGAAAAACCTGCCGCCTGCAGCGCGTTTGCGACCTTATCGCAAGCCTGCCGATGCGCCGCGGGATCGCGCACGATTCCACCTTTCCCGACTAGCTCCCGTCCAACTTCAAACTGAGGTTTCACCAGAATGATCCAGTCCCCTCGCGCAGCAAGCAAAGGAACCAGAGCCGGAATCACCAGCGTCACGGAAATAAAGCTCACGTCGCAAGCGATCAGATCCACTGTTTCGCCAATCTCTTCCGAGCTCAAAAAACGGGCATTCACCCGTTCGTGCAGAACCACGCGCGGGTCGCTGCGCAGTTTCCAATCGATTTGTCCCGCGCCGGTATCCACTGCGTGTACACGCGCCGCTCCATTCTGCAAAAGGCAATCGGTGAACCCTCCAGTCGACGTCCCCACATCCAGACACACCTTACCGCTTACCCCAACGCCGAAATGAAGCAGCGCAGCTTCTAGCTTCAGACCGCCGCGGCTGACGTATTTGGGCGCTTGCTCCAGTTCAATGCGGGCTTCGCTCGAAACTGCGCGGCCGGGCTTCTCTGCCTTCTGCCCGTCCACGATTACCTTGCCCGCCAGAATCAACGCCTGCGCCTTCTCGCGCGAGTCCACCATCGCGCGCTCGACTAATGCAATGTCCAGGCGTTGTTTGGTTTGCGCTCTCACATCTTGCGCTGCACGATAAAATCCGCAATCTGCCGCAGGCGCTCGGCTCGGTCGTCGAAAATGCGCAGCGCGACATGAGCCGCCAGACGCTCCTGCTCAGCCATCTCGCGCGATCGTTCTAAACCATAAACTGCGGGAAACGTGATCTTCTGCTGCGCCTCATCTTTACCGGCTGTTTTTCCTAACGCTTCGGAAGATTCTTCCACGTCAAGCACATCGTCGATGATCTGAAACGCCAGTCCCGTATGTTCGCCATATTGAGACAGAGCTGCTAATTCGTCGCCGCTCACGCCGGCATAGATACCCCCCATGCGCACGCTCGCCCGCAGCAGAGCGCCTGTTTTCGCCCGATGAATTGATTCCAACAAAAGCGTGGTCGGCGTCTGCCCTTCACCTTCTATATCGTTCACTTGACCGCCGATCATCCCCCCAACCGTTCCCGCCGCTTGCGATAATTCTTCGACAAGCCGAATTTTTCGATTGGCCGGAATGTGTTTGAGACGGCTCAGTACTTCAAAAGCGAGCGTCAACAAAGCGTCGCCGGCCAGAATTGCCAGCGCATCGCCAAACACCTTGTGACAGGTCGGCCTTCCCCGCCGCAAATCGTCATTGTCCAAAGCGGGAAGATCATCGTGGATCAGCGAATACGTGTGGATCAATTCGAGCGTGGCAGCCGCGTTTTCTACACCGTCAGGCGAATCGGAAACCGCGCGTGCTGCCGCAATCGCAAGCACCGGCCGAATCCGCTTCCCGCCTGCAAACAGGCTGTATCGCATCGCCCGGTGTATGGAAGCTGGCTCGACTGTTTCTTCCGGCACCCAGTCATTCAGGACGCGATCAATCAGCAGTACTTGCTCGGCTAGATACTCCTGCAAGCCGGGTGCGTCCGTCTTTGTCATTTCACCGGGTTTTCTGGATGAAATGGGACTGGAACAACCTCGGAGCCTCTCTTCATCAGAATCTCCACGCGCGATTCCGCTTCTTCTAACTGCCGTTTGCATTCCGCGCTCAGCCGCATGCCGCTCTCAAACAGCGTGAGACTCTGCTCTAACGGTAAATCGCCCTTTTCCAGTTCCTTGACGATGCGCTCCAGTTCTTCCAAACTCGCTTCAAAATTGGGCGAGATCGTTTTTTCCTCGGGCATCGCCTTATTGTAGCGATGGAGTTGGCTTATTCTTCGAAGAGATCCCTCTCGCTAAACGTGCGCCACTCCGCCCTCTTAAAAAATCTACTTCGCCATTTTCGTTCCCGACGAATGCGCCTGTTCGAACAAACGTTTCAGATTTCCAGCCGCACGCGTGTTCTCGATGTCGGCGGCTCTCCGCTCATTTGGCAATTCGCCAAAGTTCAGCCCAACCTCACGTTCCTGAATCTTCCTGCTGCGCTACAACAGGCCTCTAATAGCGCACACCAGGTCGCGGGCGATGGCCGTATGCTGCCGTTTCGGGATGGCTCG
>JAFASD010000542.1 GCA_019244945.1 Acidobacteriaceae bacterium
TCCGTAATCTCGCCTTGCCCGAACGTACTGGTCTTTTCGCGAAACGTGCCCACCACTGTAAACTGCAGTTGGCTGATTTTGACGGTCTGGTCTAAGGCCGCCTCCAGACTGCCGAACATGCGAATGGCGAGTTTCTCCGAAAGCATCGCCACGCGTTCGCGCAGCGTCATATCACTTTCATCGAATGTGCGGCCGCTCAAGATGACAAGATTGCGCACCGTGGCATATTGCTCATCCACGCCATCAACGGTCACGGCGCGCACTTTGCCGTTGACCACAATCTGATCGTTGGTGTTCATGACCGCCGAAGCGGCAATAATGGTGCTTCCCAGCGTATCGCGGATCGCCCGCACATCCGCCAGCTTTACAAAATCCGCCTGTACCTGTGCAGTGTTCTGCCCACCGGCCTGATAGCTTGCGTAAACCAGGTTCGATCCAATTCCGCGAATCTGATCGAGTATTAAGTCTTTACTCGCAAGCGAGATGGTAACGACAAGAATGACCGAAGCGTTCCCAATGATGAGGCCCAGTGCAGTGAGGAACGTCCGCAGCCGATTCGCTCGCAGCGCTTGCAGGCTGAAGCTGACCGCCTCTGCGACATTCATTTGTAAGAATCAGCGCGCCACTCGCGGACGCCCGCAAAATGGATCACGAGCTTATGCGCCGCCAACCTGCCGCAGCAATCTCATCGCTTCCTCTTTCGGAGGATCATCCACCGTGATCGGTGCGCGCATGTATTTCTGAAGCAGCGCGCGAGCCTCTTGCAGGTCTCGCTTCTGTTTGATCAGAATATCGGCTCGCTCGAACCAGATCCGAGGCGCGTTCGGGTTCACGTCCTGTGCTGCGGCCAGAACCGCATCGCTCTCGCGAAGACGGCCCTCCGTCGCTAACAACTTCGCCAACGCGATCATATGACCGACTTCGTGTGGCGCAACCGCGACGGCTTGCCGAAGGCGCTCTTCAGCCGTCGAATATTCTTTCTTTTTCTCGGCCAGTTTCGATTTGACGAAATAGCCTTCCGGCGGATCAATGGCGGCAATCTGGTCGGCCGTCACGCGCGCTTTTTCGTAACCGCCGCCCAACAAGCCCGGAGCGTTGAGGTAGAAATCAAACAGGTCGCTCAGAGCATCGCTGTTTTTTGGATCGAGACGCACAGATCTCTCAAAAGCCTGCCTTGCTTTGACGGCTAGTCCGGGAGCGATCAGCGGATTGGATGTCTCGGCACGTTTTCCATACGCTCGTCCCAGCCAATCGACGTATTCACTGTTCGCTGGCTGCGCTGCTACCGCTCTTTCGAGATGCTCGGCAGCTTTCTTGAAATCGCCCAGCATGAAATAATCGCGCCCGGCCAGGAACCATACAGATGCGTCAGTGCTGCTTTTGTCGAGTAAGGCGAGTGACCCAGTGTAGTTGGTGTGCTTATACAGATCTTCGGCTTGGCTAAGGTCTGCCGCACTTAGGGAAATCGCGCCCGCGCTGAGAGCACAGATCAAAATCGCAAACCTGAACCTTTTCAGCACCAAAGCTTCCCTGATTTCCTTCATTTTAACCCTGATAACAGTGTTGTACCAGTACGATGCGTGAGCGCGCTGGTTCGTTGCAGTGGACCATCAATGCTTCTGCTCCACTTCCGGCAGGTTGCCGCGGAAACCGGCCGCAAGAGGTTGACCGAACTGATACAGAACACGCGCAATTGCCGTCCTAATCGGTGTAGTATGCTTAGGCTGAAATAACAGGAATAGGAGAATACGGATTATGTTCGCCCAGTTGCGACGTTTGCTTCTTTTCAGCAGTTTCGTTCTCCTGGTGGCCGGTTGCGCTTCGGCACAGACCACGATGCTGCAGGGAGATGTAAAGGATCAAACCGGACAGCCGCTGAAGGGCGCGGTGATCGTTCTGGACCGCACCGATATTAAAGGGCACTACCAGGTCAAGACCGACAAGAAAGGGCACTGGCTGTACATGGGCCTCCCTGCCGGTACCTACGACATTTCGTGCCAGGTGAATGGCCAAACCATGGACAAGGTCTCTGGTGTGAAATCAGGCTATGGAGACAATCCACCGGTCGATTTTGATTTGCGTAAGGTGGTGGCTCAACAAGCGCAAGCAAAGCAAGTCAATGCCAGCGGAGAACTCACGCAGGAACAAGCTCGCGGCATGAGCAAAGAGCAGCGGGAGCAGTACGAGGCGCAGCTAAAGAAGAACTCTGAAGCGATTAAGAAGAACAAGGCGCTGGACGATGCGAACAATGCAGGCCAGGACGCGCTCAAGATGGCGACAGCCGATACAGACAAGGCGAAGAAAGCGACTGACTATCAGGCGGCCGTCGACGCATTCACCAAAGGAACGCAGTTGGATGCCAACCAGGTCGTTTTCTGGAGCGGTCTTGGCGAAGCGTATTACGGCCTCGGCTTGACCCAAACAGGCGACGATCGCACGAAATCGCTCGATGGGGCCGCAGATGCATACAAAAAAGCGATTGCCATACATCCGGAAGAAGCGAGCCTCTACAACCAATTGGGGAATATTTATGGGGCGGAAAGAAAAATCCCTGAGGCGACCGATGCGCTAAATAAAGCGGCGCAACTGGACCCCACTATGGCGGCCAAAGCGTACTACAACATGGGCGCCAATCTGGTAAACAGCGGAAACTATCAACAAGCCGGTGACTTCTTCAAGAAAGCAATCGCCGCAGACCCAAATTACGCTGATGCCCATTTTCAATACGGCGTTTGCCTATTTGGCCAAGCCCAAACTGATCCGAAAACTGGCAAACCGGTGGTTCCCCAGGGTACGGCAGACGAATTTCAGAAGTATCTCGATTTGAAACCCGATGGGCCGCATGCCGAAGAGGCGAAGGCGAATCTGCAGGCGCTCGGGGAACAGGTTCAGAC
>JAFASD010000563.1 GCA_019244945.1 Acidobacteriaceae bacterium
CCGCCGCTATTCAATACCGGGCCGGTGCCACTGTAATTTATGTTTCCGTTAAGGTCGACACCGCTGAATCCGACGGCGTCGACTTGATATGTCCCAGCGCCCAGGACAACCGGGGTGATGGCCTGGAAAACATCGAAACCAAGCCCAGCGGGTGCGTAGGCTCCATGGAACGTCTCGACAGGTGTGACCTCTGTATTCGTTGCGGTGTTGAAGATCACTACCTGAATCGTGCCCGTAATCGTGCCGCTGCCGGAAGCATTGAACACACCCAAAGACGTCACTGTGATCGGGGAAACCACGTCGAAGTTCAAAGCGAGATTGCCTCCCCAAGCCTGATTACCTTGTCCGGCAGGATCGGTATAGGCAATGGTATCCGCATAAACAGACAACAGACCCATGATCGCCAGAGTGATGGAAAGCACCAAATAACGCCTCATTTTAATCGCCCCCTCTGAACCAAGGATGTTGGTTTCCCGCTGCATGCCGAGATCAAAGTGCAACCCGTTGAACTGGACGACAGAGAAATACGCATGGCGGTCTTGCTCCTTTCTGAAGGGCCACACCCTCGGAACAGGGAGTATGCTATCACAATCACCCGACGAACGGACACGGATATGCTGCCCCCGCATATCGTTTCAGAATCGGTAAGTTTTGAGAACCCCTGAAACTCTTTGGACTGAACCCCAAGCGTGAGACAGACGAGTTTTGAGACGTTAGCCGTTCGCTGATTTTCCGTAGGCGAACGGGAAGTTTCAGGTTTAGGATGGGCCACAGTGAGCGAAGCGGAAGCGAGCAATGCTGGAGAGCAACTCGCCAGGAATAGCCTACTGGAGACTCATCCAGACGATGAGCCGGGAGCGGTCCAACGGGCCGCTCCCGTTTACTCGAATTTAGGATCTCACATCGGATGGATAGATCTCCTCATGCCTTGAAAAACTCATCTTTGGTGCCTGTGGGATTTCTGCTGACGCAACTGAGCCCGCTTGGCGTTCAAACTCGTCCGGAGACTTGTAACCCAGCGCGGAGTGCAAACGCGTGGCATTGTAGTAGCGGTCGAAGAACACACCAGATAAGCGCGGAGATCCTCTATGTCCCGGTACTCAGAGCAGCGGATTTCCTCCTGCTTCAGAGTCTTCATGAAGCGTTCGCATTTCGCATTATCGTAGGGATTGCCCGGCCTGCTCATGCTCGGGATTATGCCGTGCTGGAGCAGCGTGTCGACGTAGGCTACAGACGCGTACTGAACTCCGCGATCGGAGTGGTGGATCAGGCCTGCCGCCGGCTTTCTGGAATCGATGGCATTCCTTAGTGCTGTCAGGGCCAGTTCCGTTGTCAGCTTCGGCATGAACCCGGCCAGCGACCCGGCGAGTGGCAGAAGATGCGCGTCAACGAGTCGCGGGGTGTATACTATCACCACGCTGAGAAGCCACTAAAACGGAAACCGGATGATGAACTCGAAGGGAGGAAGCAAATGAAGCTTAGTTATAGACGTGGGCTAGCTTGCGTGTTTGGGGCGGTGACGGGATTGCTCATTAGCAGCGCGGCGCGGGCAGACAATATCTTTGTCACTAACCTTACTAGCGGTACGATCGGTGAATATACCACCTCGGGGGCTACAGTGAACGACTCACTGATCTCGGGGCTGGCGTTTCCAACAGGCATCGCGGTGTCTGGCGCGGATTTGTTTGTCGCGAACTATCTCACCGGCACAATTGGCGAATATACCACTTCGGGCGCTACGGTGAACGCCGCGCTGATCTCGGGGCTGAGCAGTCCATTCGGCATCGCGGTGTCAGGCTCAGATCTGTTTGTCGTGAACCAAGCCAGCGGCACAATTGGCGAATACACCACCTCGGGGGCCACGGTGGACGCGGCGCTGATCTCGGGGCTGAGCAGTCCAATCGGCATCGCGGTGTCTGGCTCGGATCTCTTTATCACGAACGCAGGTAATATCCTTGGGACCGCCGCGATCAGCGAATACACCACCTCGGGTGCTACGGTGCACGCTCCGCTAATCTCGCTGAACGCCCCGCTGAGCACAGAACGGAATTTCCTAATCGGCATCGCGGTGTCTGGCTCGGATCTCTTTGTCGTGAACCAGAGCTCCGACACTATCGGCGAATATACCACTTCGGGGGCTACAGTGAACGACTCACTCATCTCGGGGCTGCACTCGCCACAGTTAATTGCGGTGTCTGGCACGACCCTGGTTGTTGTGAACAATGGCTTTGGCATCGGCGAATACACCACCTCGGGTGCCACGGTGAACGCATCGCTGATCTCAGGGTTGTTTAACTCAGAGGGCATCGCAATATCCCCCACAGCTAGCACAGTTCCCGAGCCCAGCAGCCTCAGCCTCGCCCTCGTCGGATTGGGTCTTGCAGGATTCGGGTTGTACGCCCGGCGGAAATTTCTTGAGGGTTAGGCTCGTAGCTGGACGAGCGCGCCAGGTTCCAGATCGCGGTCACCCGCGCCCCGGGGGAAGGCCGGCGCTATTTCACAACCCAACCCCGTGCCCGGACGATTACCGCCAATCGGGAAACACCGCGAAGTCTCCGGCGTTGAAGGTATTAAATTCTCGAAACATTGTTCGCCTTCATGACGGTGATAA
>JAFASD010000566.1 GCA_019244945.1 Acidobacteriaceae bacterium
TTCGAATGTAAGGCGGGGGTTCAGCCACGTGGCGGTGTTTTCAAATAGCGGTTCCGCCGGAACGGAGTGCCCATTGCCGCTGGAATCCGTAGAGGGGTGCTTATCCGTGGGAAGGGGAGAAGAGGCGCCGGTCCGAAAGTCGAGGCCGGAAACCCGAAGGTTTAGTTCCTGGATAGCGGTTCGAATGAGGGGGGAATATTCCTGCCGAATCCAGGTGCCGGTTGCCTCGTCGGGAACATGAACCGTCAGGGTTCCATCGTGGAATGACCCATAGACTGTTCGAGAGATCCAATTCTTGTATGCGCCACCGTTGAGCTTAGCCGCCAGCCAGCTCTTGATTTCTTCCCAAGCATCAGCCACCGCACACTCCCTCCGAAGAAAACAGCCAAAAATTTCCCACACCTTTTCCACCCCTGTGGAAAAGAACGGGCAAGATCAGTTAAGATTAGTTTGCTGGGGTCAGCAGCACGTTTCAGGTTGGGGGGAAACCGTCTCCGTTCATTCGGAAATGACAGTCTAACATAGGAGTTCTGTTTTGAAACAGAATTCTAACAAATCGTTAAGATCCTGAATTGATTGCACTTACAGCGATTTGCGAAACGGGGCAAGGCTGGTGAACGCGAGGGTTTAAGGCTGGTGGATCTACTAAGATCCAGCGTTGCAATCAGATGAATTGACTTTGTAACAAACTCATCGGAGAATGTCGAGTAGACCCCTCCGCGCGGGAGTAACTCAGCTGGTAGAGTGCAACCTTGCCAAGGTTGATGTCGCGGGTTCGAACCCCGTCTCCCGCTCCATCTTTCCGATACCTACCCACCCTGGCCTGTTTGCCGACCTGCGAACGTCAACGTTTGGGAAGTGCGGACGTTTATAGAAGAGTGAGGCGTGTATTCGGAGCGCATCGATGGTGGGTGGCCGCTCTTGCCCTGATCATTTTTCTGCCAGGAGCGGCAACGGCCAGGAAGTTAAAGAAGATTAAGCCGACGGCGAACCCACCCGCGTATGTTGCTTTCAGCGAGCCACTTTCCAAGGAGGATCAGCTCCATCATGCGCTGGATCGCTTGACGTTCGGGCCGCGCCCGGGCGATTTCTTACGAATCCAGAAGATTGGGCTGGAGAAGTGGATCGATTCGCAGCTACACCCCGAGAAAACACCCGAAGATCCGACGCTGGCTTCGCGTCTGGCGCCTTTCGAATCTCTGCGGATGAGCATTCACGATACGTACGTGCATTACCCTCCGCCGCAGATGATCGCTGCTGTGGCGCGGGGCCGAACACCGCTGCCGGAGGATCCGGAATTGCGGGCCATCGTGGTTCATTTAGCCGATCGCTATCTACAAAAGCGGAACGCCGAGGGCCAAGCCGGAATCGCGGGCCAGGATGGACAGCTCGCGAAAGATGGCAACGGCGATTCGGACATGGACCTCAAAGTGAAACTGGACCAGGTATTGACGGCCGAGCAGATCGGCATCTTGGGGTCGGGGACTGCGGATGAGAAGCGGCAATTGCTGGCGTCGATTCCTGCGGAGAAGTGGCTCGATTTCGCGTGGGCTTTGGAGCCGCAGCAACGCAGGCAGTTGTTCGCTCTCGCGCCGGTAGATCTGCGCCGCGAACTGATGTTGACGGTGAACCCTCAAAACGTGGTGGCCACCGATCTCTCGGAGGCTAAGCTGCTGCGCGCCGTGTATAGCCATCATCAGCTGGAAGAGCTACTGGTGGATTTTTGGTACAACCATTTCAACGTATTCTTCGGAAAAGGCGGCGACCGGTATATGATCCCGACCTATGAGCGGGATGCCATCCGCCCGCACGTGCTCGGGAAATTCCGCGATCTGCTGGTTGAGACGGCCAAGAGCCCGGCGATGTTGTTCTACCTGGACAACTGGCAATCGGTTGCGCCGGACACAGCGCAAAATTTGCAGCGCCCGAACCAAAAAAGCAAGCGTGGGTTGAATGAGAACTACGGACGCGAGCTGCTTGAATTGCACACGCTCGGCGTAGATGGCGGATATACGCAGAAGGACGTGATTGAGGTCGCGCGCTGCTTCACGGGATGGACGATTGCGAATCCACGAAAAGGCGGCGGGTTCGAGTACAACGACAAGGTTCACGATAAGGGGCAGAAAGTCGTATTGGGTCACGTGATTTCCGCGGGGGGCGGAATGATCGACGGGCTGCAGGTGCTGGATATTCTTGCGCGCCATTCTTCGACGGCCCACTTCATTTCTTTAGAATTGGCGCAGCGTTTTGTGGCGGATAATCCTCCGCCCTCGCTGGTGAACCGAATGGCGGAGACATTTCGGCGGAGCGATGGCGATCTTCGGCAGGTGATGCGGACCATGCTGGGATCTCCCGAGTTCTGGTCGGAAGGCGCATACCAGGCCAAGGTGAAGACCTCATTCGAGATGATCGCAAGCGCGCTGCGCGCAACCGATGCCGAAGTGACTTCTGCGTTCGTATTGAGCAATGAACTTCAGAAGCTCGGCGAGCCACTTTACCGGAAGATCGAGCCGACGGGTTATTCCAACGCGAATGCTGAATGGGTGAGTTCGGCGGGATTGCTGGAGCGGATGAATTTTGCTCTGGCGCTTGCTCAAAACCGTGTTCCGGGCGTCAAAGTTGATACCGGCCAATGGCAACGAATGGTGGGGGATCAACCCATGGGCCTGGTGCAGGTGATTTTGAACCGGGATCCTAGCAACCAGACCGAGGCGGCCATTCAAAAAGCACTGAATGACGCCGAAACACAGAAGCAACTTACCCAAAATGCGAAAGCGGAGCCACCGCAGTTGCCGGTTCTGATTGCAGGATTGGTCATTGGTTCACCCGATTTCCAGCGCCGTTGAGATTGGAGCACTCTATGCATTCCCGAAGATTATTTCTGAAGAATTCAGCCCTGGCGATGTTCGGCGTGGGTTCCGCGCCGGCTTGGCTGTCTCGCGCGGTTTACGCGCGGGAAGCGCCGGGCGAGCGGAGTAAGATCTTGATCGCGATTTTCCAAAGAGGCGCTGTGGATGGTTTGAATGTCGTGGTTCCGCATGGCGAGCCAGCGTACTACGCCTTGCGTCCGAGCATCGCGATTCCAAGGCCTGATGGAACGGAACGGAGTGCGATCGATTTGGACGGGCATTTCGGGCTGCATCCGGCATTGCGTTCGCTGAAACCGCTTTGGGACGAAAAACAGTTAGCGATTGTGGAGGCCGCTGGTTCTCCCGATCCAACGCGGTCGCACTTCGATGCGCAGGATTATATGGAATCGGGGACGCCTGGGCTGAAGGCTACCTATGACGGCTGGCTGAACCGGGCGATGGCTCCGGAAGGCAAACCGTCAGCGTTGAGGGCGATCAGTCTCACTCCTGACCTTCCCAGGACGCTTCGCGGTAGGAACGAAGCGGTAGCTATTAGCAGCATCAACGATTTTCAGGTGAAGGACGCGCGCGCGGCGGCAACTTTCGAGAGTATGTACGGAACGACCGCGGATCAGGTTTTAAACGGGACGGGGCGGGAGACGTTTGAGGCGATCAAGATCATGCAGTCCATTCAGAAGGCGCCTTACGCGCCCGCAAACAACGCCAAATATCCCGGCGGACGCTTAGGGCAGAGTCTTCAGCAGATTGCTCGGGTGATCAAGGCGGATGTTGGTTTGGAAGTGGCCTTCACGGACGTGGGTGGATGGGACACGCACGTTAATGAGACCGGCGCACAGCCGCATGTTGGACAGCTCGCGAATCTGCTGCGTGATTTCGGCGACGCGCTTGGAGCGTTTTCGCAAGACATGGGCGACCGTATGGCGGATATTGCGATCGTGACGATGTCCGAATTCGGGCGGACGGCGAAAGAGAATGGAGATCGCGGGACCGATCATGGGCACGCGAATGTGATGTTTGTGCTCGGCGGAAGGGTGCGGGGCGGCCGAGTGTATGGGGAATGGCCAGGGTTGGAGCGGGAGCAGTTATATGAAGGGCGGGATCTGAACGTGACCACGGATTTTCGGACTGTGCTAGCGGAACTCGTCAGGAAACAGATGGGTAACCGGGAGATGGCGTCGGTTTTTCCGGGGTTCAGTGGCAGACGGGATAGCGGGATTTTGTTGGCTTAGGAGCGGTTGGGTCTATGCCACAGTTTCAGGATACAAGCGGTTCGCTGTACCGCCAACGGAGCCAGCTATTCGGTCCTAGTCAACGCTGCGACGTGTTCGTTCCAAGCTACCTTGATGGACCGAGGAACTGTCCGTTCATCTAGGAGCGTTAGCAGGTGTTGATTGAAGAGCGTTCGCCCGCGCTTCCCGATTGTGATCAGTACCATGATGATCCAGTCTTTGATTTCGACGAAATTCAAGTCATGGCCCTGTGCAAAATACCGCTCCGCCTGCAATCGGGCATCTTCAGCTAAGAGATTGAGGTGCACGAAGAACAGATAGTCTTCTATTCCATTAGGAGCTATTTTCGTGTTGAAAGTAGCAACGACTCTCGCCCGGTCTACGGGACGTTCGGTGATCTCAGCAGCAAATAATGTGTCATTGCCCCTCCGAACCGTAATGTCGCCTCCTACGCCGGAAGCGAGATCGGCGACATTTATCCCCTGGTGGTCTATTTCCCAATCCTGATCGAAAAAATCTTTAATCGCTCGGAGGGTAGCGAGAACGAGTATAACGGGCAAGCGTCCTCCACTGGGCGTGGTCAGCAAAGCCGAAATGAGTGGGTCGTACTGCTCCATGCTGATCCTTTGGAGACGGGCGAGGCGGACCTCAGCGCTTTCGCGGAGTTGCGCGAATTTGTACAGAAGAAAGTCAAGGAAGCGCTCGATGTTGGCATTCTCGTGCGTAGTTTCTAGCGTCCCGATTAAAGCGAGAAAAGCATCGTAAGCCTTCTTGTCACGTTGTCCTTCCCGTATCGAAGAATCGAAGCGAACCGATCGACGAAAGACGGCCAGGTACGGGCCGCGGGAAGCGGGTATCCTGTGGCGATGCAAAAACGGGTTAATTACTCTTTCATCCAGCGTCCGCCCATTGAACGCATTCGGCCCTTGATTCACGTAAGGGAGACGTATATTGATCGAACGATCTAGGAACCGCGCGAGTGCACACCCGAGGAGCGTCTCGCGATAAGCCTGGACTATCGTCTCGAAGATCTTGTCAAACAGGCCCTCCAAAGGTTGCTCGATGGAAGGCGGTTCACCTGCTAAGAGCCGGGTTTCGACTGTTTTGAACGACGACTCGAGCGTATGTAGTGCCGCATCATACTCGATTGGCATTCAGCGCAGTGAATCAGAAGTTGAGCCAGACGGCCTCTTGTCGGGCTTTCTTAACTGAGTGGCACATCTTCTCGGGAGCTTCGACAGAACGCCAACCCCGGTATAGGTCGTCCATTAAGTCGCACCGATATCCCGATATGACGGCTTTTCCCTTACACCGGTTTAACACTCGTGCGAGGTCCCGGTGTTGGAGGTCGGTCATTTCATAGCCGTACGCTTTTTTGTCGGAACGCGATTCATGTACGTACGGCGGGTCGCAATAAAACAATGTTGTTTCGTCGTCGTAAAGATTTAGCACCTCTGTGGCTGGCCGATTTTCAATCTGCACGCGCAACAAGCGGAGTGCGATGTGCGGAAGGTCTTCTACGGCTCCGAGCCAGCGCGATACTACACCGGACATGCCCGCCCTGCTCGTATTCTTGCAGTTTGCCCACCTTCCGAGTGAGGCGGTTTGCGCGAGACCCGTTCTTGCCTGACGGGCGCGTACGTAAAAGAGCCTGGCACGCTCGATGTCATCGACACGCGCTGGGTTCTCGCTGACACTACGATAGAACTCCTCGCGCGAGAATGGCGTCAGCCCGATCCGTTGAATTAATTCGTCTTTCTGGTCGCGAAGCACACGGAAGAAGTTGACCAACTCACCGTCAATATCGTTGTACGTTTCTACTGGAGACGGCTCGCGATTCAAAAGAACGGCAGCAGATCCGGCAAATGGCTCGCAATAATGGTGCGTTTGCGGGAGCAGGGGCAGGAGCCATTTGAGATGGCTGTATTTCCCCCCATACCAGCCGAATGCAATCACCTTTGAAGGGCGAGTTCGAATGATGCCGGGAGCAGTCTCCACGGCTGCGATCTCGTTTAGATAAATGGGGGACAGATCTCTCGTGCGCCTAGCCATAGAATCCGCCTTCCTGAGTGATGAAAAGGATTCGTCCTCAAAACAATATTGCACTAATTTGTTTCGGGGAAGGTGGGATTTCCGAATTTTGAGAGCTTCTCTACCGTAACACCGCGCGTCTTTGGTGGCAAATCCATTTGGCGACCGTGCCCTATATATTTGGCTTATCGGGCTAAGGACACGTTTCTTAAAGCCAAAGTTTGTTATGAGTTCCCCTTTTGGGCGAACTCCCAGGCGTCGGAGACGATGCGGTCCAGATCTGTGCGTTTGGGGCGCCAGCCGAGGGTGCGTTGGAGTTTTTGGGAATCGGCTACTAAGCTGGGGGGGTCGCCTTCACGGCGCGGGCCGATTGTGTGGGGGACTTTTTTGCCTGTTACGCGCTCGACGGCCGTGACAACTTCCTTGACGGAATGACCCGAGCCCGTACCGACGTTGAAAGCGCCAGAGGCGCCGCCGTTCAACAGGTACTCGACGGCGAGGATGTGGGCTTCGGCCAGATCGCTGACGTGGATATAGTCGCGGATACAGGTCCCATCCGGAGTCGGGTAGTCGTCGCCGAAAAGAGTCACTGGCTTGCCGATTCGGATCGCTCGCAAAATGAGTGGAATCAGGTGCGTTTCCGGGTCGTGCCGTTCGCCCAAACCTGCTTCGGGTTCGGCTCCGCAGGCGTTGAAATAGCGGAGCGGAATACTTCGAAGGCCGCGATAGCGATCGAGCCAAGCCAGTATTTTCTCGACCATCACCTTCGACTCGCCGTAAGGGTTGATGGGGGCATACGGCTCGTCTTCTGTAATGGGCACGCGCTCGGGAATGCCGTAGGCTGCTGCGGTCGAGGAAAAGACGATGTGTTTCACGCCGGCTTGCAGCATGGCTTCGAACAGCGAGAGCGAGCCGCTCACGTTGTTTTGAAAATAGAGTTCGGGAACTTGGGTCGATTCGCCGACGGACATGTATGCCGCGAAGTGAATGACGGCGTCGATGCGCTCGTCGGCCAGTAGTTTCGCCAGCCGCTCCGTGTCTTGCGTATCCATGACCCGCAGGAGATCCTCTGGAACGGCTTCGCGGTAACCACGGGAGAGATTGTCCACAACGACAACGGAATGCCCGTGCTTTTGAAGAAAATATCGAGTAACCGAGCCGATATAGCCGGCGCCACCAGTAACGAGAATGTTAGCCACGATCTTTCGAGTTTACTGCTGAGATCCTATCAAGAGATGCCCCTGCTCGAGGTTCGGAACGTCACCAAGGTGTATCCGACGGAAGGGGCGCCGGTGATGGCGCTACAAAATGTTTCGCTCGAAGCCGAGCCGGGGGAGCTGATTGCGCTGGTGGGACGGAGCGGATGCGGGAAATCGACTCTGCTGAACATGTGCGGCGCAATGGATCTTCCGACGTCGGGGGAAGTCATTCTCGAAGGCCAATCGACGGCCAGCCTGGATGATGCCTCACTCACTTGTTTGCGCCGCGAGAAGGTCGGATTTATTTTTCAATCCTTTCAACTGTTGCACACGCTCACTGCGGCGGAAAATGTGGAGCTTCCACTTCTGCTTGCGAGAAGAAAAAATCCGCGTGGCACGGCGCTTGAGCGTTTGCGGTGGGTAGACATGGAGGGTTATGGAGATCGTTTTCCGCACCAGCTTTCCGGCGGGCAACAACAGCGAGTTGCGATTGCCCGCGCGCTGGCTCATGACCCACGTCTGCTGCTGGCGGACGAGCCAACAGGCAACCTCGATACGGTTACGGGCGAAATTGTCTTGGGTCTTTTACACCGCACAGCTCGTGAGTTTGGCGTGGCTGTGATCATGGCGACCCACAGCGCAGAAGCCGCTTCGGTAGCTTTTCGAACGGTCCATCTGCGGGACGGCCGTATGCAAGAAGCCGCGGTTTTGTTGTGAACGCGGGCCTGCTCCTCTTTATCCGGCTCATTGTCCGGCCGCTTGGGCGTGAGCCGATTCGAACGGCGCTTACAGTGTTTGCGGTCGCGCTGGGCGTGGCGGTGGTGATTGCCATCGATCTCGCGGGACGCGCCGCGGCAGGAAGTTTTCATTCCTCGCTCGAATCGTTGACCGGCAATACAGATCTTGCGATCACAGCGACCGGCGGAATCGATCAAAACATATTGGGAACTCTGGTTCAACTGCCATACGCGTTCGATTTTATGCCGCGCATTGAAGATTTCGCTTCCCTAAACGGGAAAGGCGAAGCGGTGCCCTTGCTGGGGCTGGATTTAATCGGGCACCGGGGTGAGCAGGAATTTGAAAGCGGCGGTCCCGAGAATGCAGCGCGCGAGCTGGCGAGTGGTGACCCGATCTGGGTTGGGCGAAAGCTCGGATTGCACGCAGGCGAGCGCGTGAAGCTGCTAGTGAACGATGCGATGCACGAGTTCACCGTAGCGGGGGTTCTCAAACCGCGATCGGGCGATTTCGGGGAAAACAACGTAATCGTGGCGGATATTGGCCTGGTGCAGAAGGTCACGGGTAAAACGAACAAGCTGGACAGTATCGATGTGCGTGTTCCACCGGATCATTCGATTGAGTATTGGGAATCCATGCTGCGCAAGCAGCTTCCGTCCTCAGTTGTTGTTGAGCCGCAAGGATCGCGCACTGAAGAAAATCGGAAGATGCTGGCAGCTTTTCGGTGGAATCTGCACGTCCTCAGCTATATCGCGTTGGTTGTCGGCGCGTTCCTCATTTACAACACGATTTCGATTTCCGTGGTCCGGCGCAGAGCTGAGATCGGCATTGTGCGGGCGCTTGGCGCGACCCGAAGTATGGTGACAGGCGCGTTTCTGGCGGAAGCGTTATTTTTGGGGCTTGCGGGCGTTGCTTGCGGGATCATGATCGGTCGCGTCATGGCGCTTGGCGCGGTTCGGTTGATTGGAAATACGGTTCAGTCGCTATACGTTAGCAGCCAACCTGCGCCCGTGCAATTTACCTTAAGCGCTGTGGTGACGGGAATTTGTCTGGGATTGGGCGTATCGGTTTTGGCGGCTCTCGCACCGGCGATGGAGGCATCGCGCGTAGCTCCTGTGGAGGCGATGGCGCGAGGACGCGAGGAGTACGTCGCGGCGATTCGTTCGCGCGGAGCGAGTATCTGGGCTGTGCTGATGTTCTTGTCCGCCGCGGCGCTTTGCCAGTTGCCTCCGGTGCATCGCCAGCCATTGTTCGCCTACATTGCGGCCCTGTTATTGATCGCCGGAACGGCTGCGGCGATTCCTGGGTTGGTTGCTTTTTTCGCCGGAACCGCCGATCGGGTTTTGGAAAGGCTTTTTGGCGTGGAAGCGTTGCTTGCATTGCGGTCGTTGCGAGCGTCTCTGGGACGAACGTCCGTTCTGACTGCGGCGCTCGCGACGGCGGTGGCGATGACCGCGAGCGTTGGGATTATGGTCGGCAGCTTTCGAGAGACGGTTTGGCTCTGGATGGACAACCATCTCGAGGCGGACTTCTACCTGCGTCCAGCAGGATCGTCGGCGGCTGACCGTCACCCTACAATGAGCGCGGATATTGCCGACCGAATTCAACGCCTGCCCGGCGTCGCGATTGTGGATCGTCTTCGCATGTATTCGATTTCCTATCACGGTCTGCCGGCAGGTCTTGCGGGAGGCGAGATGACTAGAACGCAGAATTCGTCAGGGACCCGATTCCTTCCAGGTGAAGACAGCCAGGCGATCTTGTCGAAGCTTCCGACGGGAGACTACGCAATTGTGAGTGAGCCTTTCGCGAACAAGCACAATGTGCACCCTGGCAGCGAACTTCGGATTCCGCTCGGGGGGGCCGAGCGCAACTTTCAAGTTTTGGGCGTTTACTACGACTACTCGAGCGAGCGAGGCTTTGTTTTGCTCGACCGGGCGACGCTGTTGAAATATCTGCCGGATCCAGCGGTTACGAATTTCGCGGTTGTTCTGAAGGCGGGCGCGGACCCGGGCCAAGTGCGGCAGGAAATAGACGAAGTAATTGGCGGGCGCGCCGTAATGGTGTTTTCGAATAGTGCACTGCGAAGAGGGGCGATTGCGGTTTTCGATCGCACGTTTCGCATCACCTATGCGCTCGAAGCGGTGGCTGTGATCGTGGCGGTTATGGGAATCGCGGGGGCGCTGCTCGCGATGGTGCTCGATCGCCGGCGCGAGTTCGCCCTGCTTCGTTTCCTGGGTGCGGCGCGATCTCAAGTACGCGGAATCATCCTTTGTGAAGCGGGACTGCTGGGCCTGTTTGCGAACGGGATTGGGCTGGTGATGGGGATACTGTTGTCGCTGATTTTGATTTTCGTCATTAATAAGCAGTCTTTTGGCTGGACGATTCAGTTCCATTGGCCGGTCGCGTTACTGCTGGCCGCGCTCACTGGCGTGTACGTTGCAACCGTCCTTGCGGGCCTCTATCCCGCGCGAACGGCGATTCGCATGAACCCGATCGAGGTGATTCATGAGGAGTAGCGTAGCGGTTGCGCTGCTTTTGTTGAGCCTAGTGGCGCGCGCTCAATGGCAACCTGCTCTTCCCGGATACCAGTACCACTTTCCGCGAGATCATTTCAGCCACCCGGATTACCAGACTGAATGGTGGTATTACACGGGAAATTTGCGAGCACCAGATGGGCATCGTTTCGGTTTCGAGTTGACGTTCTTCCGCGAGGCGGTTGACTTGTCTAAGCAACAAATCGCCAGCTCGAGCGAAATATGGCGTCCAGATCAGATTTATCTCGCGCATCTCGCCTGGAGCGACATCGATGGAGGCCAGTTCTATCACACCGAGCGGCTGAATCGTTCGGGACCGGGATTGGCGGGCGTCAATATGGACCAACAGCGCTACTGGAACGGCAATTGGCAGGTCCGCTGGATTTCTAAAACAGGCGAGCAGGAATTAAAAGCAGTGTGCGACCGCTTCACCCTGCAACTGAATCTAGGGCCCGAGAAACCGCTGGTTATTCACGGCCACGACGGCGTGAGTCGAAAAGGGCCTGCGCCCGGAGAGGCTTCGCATTACATCTCGTTTACGCGCATTCACGCGAGGGGCGAGGTGCGACGAGCCGATTCGTCGGTTTCGGTCGAGGGCCTTGCATGGATGGATCATGAATTTTTCACGGAACAGCTTGGCAGCACTGTGAGCGGGTGGGACTGGTTTGCTGTTCAACTCAACAATGACGAAGAGCTTATGCTGTATCGCCTCCGAACGAAGTCCGGCCAGCCAGATCCGTATTCTTCGGGAACCTACGTGGATGCGCATGGAGAAGCTCATTTTCTGGATGCTGCGGAGTTTTCGTTGACGCCCGCGGAATACTGGCGAAGCCGGGCATCAGGCGCTCATTACCCGGTCTCGTGGCGGATCTCCGTGCCTTCGCTTCAGTTGGAAATTCAGGAAGCGACCGCGTTGAAAAATCAAGAGCTGTTCAGCAAAGACGGCATTTCGCCGAGCTACTGGGAGGGCGCCGTGACATATGACGGTAGCAGCCATGGGCGGGCGGTGAGAGGCGTCGGGTACCTCGAAATGACGGGTTACGCGAAGGCTTTGCAGTTGGGCCGGTAGTCGTTTAGACGTGAAGCTCGGTTGCCGGCTCCGGGCGAGCGCTGGTTCTGTCCAAAGAAACCATGAAACGGGAAAACCAGGCGGCGGCAAGGCAGCAAGCCACCACGATTCCAAGAGCATATCGAAGCGTGACCAGTTGCGACGCGAAGCCGATGGTGGGCGGTCCCACAATGAAGCCGACGTATCCAATACCCGTCACGGTAGCGATGCCGGCACCAGGATTGACGGATTCCACTTTTCCGCCGCCGCCAAATACAAGCGGAATGATCACGGACAGCCCCGCGCCGGTCACGGCAAAGCCGGGGAGCGCCCATACGGAGACCTGCATGCACAAAGCCCAGAGAAGACCGGTTGCGGCAACCAGACTGCCCGTGCGCACAGTACGACGCGGGCCTAGACGCGCTGTGATCAGATCTCCCAAGAATCGGAACAGCGCCATGGCGGCGGAGAAAACCGCATAGCCTTCGGCCGCAATACCGGGTCCGGCATGGAGCGACTGCCTCAAATAGACTGCGGTCCAATCAGCCATTGCGCCTTCCGAAAGAAGAATGCAAAAGCCGATGGCGCTCAGCGCGACCAAGACTCGGGGAATCTTGTTGAAGGGCAATCTGTGCTGTTGCACGGTACTGGGATGTGCTTCGAGCAGCGATGACAAGATGACGACAATTGCGATTAGATTGATCAGCGCACTGGCGGAGAAGTGCGGAACGAGGCCAATATTGCGAGCCGCAACCCAGCCACCGGCGCCGGCTCCGGCCATGGCGCCGGAGCTGAACATCGCGTGAAAGCGGGACATGGTCGGTCTGCCCAGGGCCTTTTCTACTTCGACTCCCTGCGCGTTCATGGAGACATCCATGGCTGCGCCTATCGCGCCGAGGACGAACAATCCTGCCGCGAGGCTGGGCGCATTGAAAGCCAAACCCGGCAGAACCAAAGTGAAGCAGAAAACGACGCTGCTCGCGCTGGTGACTTTCTTACTTCCGAGGCGGTCGATGAGTCTGCCAGTGACGGGAATGGCGCAAAGCGCGCCAGCCGCGGAGCTCAGCAGAGTGAGGCCAAGAATGCCGTTATTGAGCCGCAGAGCGGTTTGAACAGCCGGAATTCGCGAGACCCATGTTCCGAAGATGAACCCATGAGTAAAGAACAACACCACAGTTCCCCACCACGCCGCGGACACGTTCGGGTTCATGTCCGAAGTGTACGGCCACGCTCGCCCGAGATAATCTGGACTCATGGCGAGCAGTCCGGCGGTTTTGTCACTCGATGAATACTTCGAGGCGACCTATGAGCCGGAGTGTGAATACATAGACGGAGAATTATTTCAAAAGGCCTTGGGCACCAACGATCACGCGCGGCTTCAATTCCGCATCGCACGATTGCTGTATCGTTACGAAGAAGCGGGATTGTGTCAAATCGCTACGGAACAATCTTTGCGCGTCCGCGAGGGCGCTGTTTTAATTCCCGATGTGTGTCTTCTTCGGCCGGATAACGACGAGCGTGGCGTCGTGAGTCGTCCGGCCTTGCTGTGCATCGAAGTGCTTTCGCCTTCGGATCGCTTTACGTACACAGTCAGGAAATGCAAAGAATATCTTCGTTGGGGCGTTCCGGCGTGTTGGATCTTCGATCCCATCGAGAAGGAAGCTTGGATTTATGATGCGGAAGGGCTACGGGCGTTCGGTGCCGAGAGCGTTTTGCGGCAAGGCGAAATTGAGCTTCGTTTGACCGAATTGTGGCCGTGAGTTGAGCGCGATAGCGATGGACCTGGTTTTAGAAGACGGTTTCGTTCTGGATCTGACTACATCTGGGCGGGGTTGTGAAGTCTCGCTTGGTTTGCGGGCGCTGATCCTTTCCGGACATAGATTGTAATTTCCTGGCCGCGCAGGTCCCACGAGACCGTTTCGCTCAGACCCAATTTCATGCACTGCTCTGGCGTGATGTCGGGCGCCCAATCGTAGAAGTGGGCCAAGAAGCGCCGCACTAGGGAATTCGACATTACGAAGTTTTCCGGCGCCCAGGTGCGTGTAAAGGTGATGAGCGCATCGAAAGTGCGGGGCGGCAATGCCCGAATGGAAGAGGCGTGAAAATCGCCCGTTTCTACAACGTCCAACTTGCGTTGGACGAATCCGTAATCGGGATCCTGAAACGCGGCGGTGTAAGGCCAAGCGGTGGCAATCGTGCGATCGGCAAGATTCCGTTCGGCGAAGCCCGCTCCCAATTGCTGAAGGCGCACGAAATCCACCATCGCGTAATTGTTTTCGTAAGGAAATGGCCAGGGAGGATTCCAAAACAGGTTAGCGATCAGGCCGGCGGTAAGGACTGCTGTCGCCGCGATGGTTATCCATTTCGGCACGTACATGAGCGCAATCGCGACAGCTATGTAGAAAAGTGGGAGCACCGGGAGAACGTAGCGC
>JAFASD010000040.1 GCA_019244945.1 Acidobacteriaceae bacterium
GCTGGATTTTTCAGCTCTCGCACCCAGCCCCGACGGCAAGCGAATCTTCTTTGTGGCCCGGCAGGAACGACGCGAGTTTGTGCGTTACGACGCACGGCGGGGCCAGTTTATGCCCTACCTTTCCGGAATAACCGGCCGTTTTATGGATTATTCGCGCGATGCCCAGTGGGCGGCCTACACCTCAGTTCCTGATAGCATCCTCTGGCGGATCCGGCCTGACGGGAGCGAACGGATGCAGCTTACATCGGCGCCGCTGCGCGTCTTTTGGCCACGCTGGTCGCCTGACGGAACACGGATCGCCTTCGACGGAATCCGGCCCGGGGAGCCTATCAGAGTATGCGTTATCGCCGTCAAGCAATCGGGCGCAGGAGTTCCCGATTGCGTCACTTCCGATGCTGCCGGTCAAGGGCACCCATCCTGGTCCCCCGATGGAAAGTCGCTACTCTTTATGCGCGAATCGCAGGGGAAGATTCCCGGACGCTCGGGACTTTACATCATGGATTGGAACACTCGTAAGACCGAATATGTTGAGGGGTCCCGCGGCCTACGTCAGCCCTCCTGGTCGCCCGACGGACGCTATATTGCCGCAACTAACGCTACGGGTACCCAAATTCTATTGTTCGACTTTCACACGCGACAGTGGACGGAACTGGTAACAGGCTCTAGCCTTAGTACTCTCCGTTGGTCGCACGACGGCGAGTATCTTTTTTATGAAGACGACTCGGGAGACGACCAGCCGGTCTTGCGGGTGCGGATTGCAAATCGGAGAGTCGAGCAGGTCGCGAGCTTCCAGCAGATCCTACAGTCGAATGTGACTGACTATGACTTCTGTGCTCTCGCGCCCCTCGATATACCGGTTGCCACTGTGGGGCACGACAACGCGGATGTCTACGCCCTGGACCTGGATCTCCCGTAAGCGATCTTCCCTCGTCCGTTCTTCTCCGAAACGGCAACTCGAAAAAATCATTAGCCACTCGTTTTTCGTTTGGCGCATGTAGGAGTGACGGTCAGCAGACTCGCCTCGAGACAACAGAAGCTCGAAGGCGAGAGCGCGGTTGTCAGAGGAGCAAGGATGCGATTACGAAATTTATGCTTGAGCGCGACGTTGGGTGTGTTGGTGGCACTGGCGTTGTTTGCGCAGAATGTGCCGCGGCTGGTGAGCTTTGGCGGCGTGATTAAGGATGCAGCGGGGAAGCCGGTCAACGGTACGGTACCAGTGACGTTTTCACTGTTTGCCGAGCAGGAGGGTGGGACGGCCCTGTGGACGGAGACCCAGATGGTAGATGCCGACGCGCAGGGCAAGTACACCGCTTTTCTCGGCGCGACGAATCCGAACGGATTGCCTTTGGAAGTGTTTACCAGCGGTGCGGCGCGGTGGCTCGCGGTTGAGCCGGGAGCGCCCGCGGCGGTGGAGTCCTCCCGCGTTTTGCTCGTCGGCGTGCCGTATGCGTTGAAGGCAGCCGATGCAGACACGCTGGGCGGAAAGCCGGCTTCGGCGTACTTGACAGCGGGGGCGCCCTCCGAGCAGCCTCGCATCGAGACGGCCATCACTCCGACAGCTGCTCCGGGACCCCCTCCGCCAACCACACCGTCTGGAAGCGGAACGACCGATTACGTTCCTTTGTGGACCAGCAGCACCAATCTGGGCGATTCCATCCTGTTCCAGACGGATGGCCTGATGCAAGTGCTAGGGCCTCTGCAATTGGTCGGCACGGGAACGGCCACTCCCTCGACGGCCTACGATTCCGAACCGATCGACCTATTTGCTTCGGCGTACAGCAGCAGTAGTCATGCAGCCGTGCCGCAGCATTTTCGCTGGCAAGCCGAGCCAGTGTCCAACAATACGAGCGCTCCTTCCGGAAAGCTGGATCTGCTGTTTGCTTCGGGAGGGGGACTGACTGGCGAAACGGGCTTATCGGTCAGCAGCACGGGTGTGTTGACATTTGCGCCAGGGCAGACCTTTCCGGGCACCGGGTCGGGGACGATCAAAGGTGTTACGGCGGGAACGGATCTGACCGGCGGCGGCACCAGCGGAGTGGTGACGCTGAATGTTGACACGACGAAGGTGCCGCAGTTGAAGACCGCCAACACTTTCACGGGCAATCAAAGCGTGACGGGGAGCATCACCGCGACGGGAGCTCTGACCACCTCGGCCGGTGTTTACAGCGATTACGGCTCCTTCCAGGGCGACGGTGTGTTTGCGTCTGCGCCTACCTTTGGGATTTACGCCTTTGAAACGGCCGATTCGGACGGGAACATTGCCGTATTTGGCGGCGCGCAAGGTGCTACTTACAGCACTATCGGGGTGTGGGGGCAAACGGCGAGCCCGACCGGTGTCGGAGTCTATGGCGAATTGGTCGGCCCGAGTAGTGCCGCACACCAGACAACACGGACGGCCGGCGTGTGGGGCGACACGAACGTCGCTGGCGCATTCGGAGTGCTCGGAACCTCGGATAACGGATATGCCGGGTATTTCGAGAGCAATGGCGGCCAGACCCTGTACGCGTACAATGACGCAACTGAGGCGTCACCATTCTTCGCGGGTAGCCCGGGCGGTAGTTGCGAGATTGACAGTTCCGGTAGCATCGACTGCACCGGCAGCAAGAACGCAGTGGTTCCGGTGGATGGGGGCACGCGTAAGGTCGCGCTTTCGGCCGTCGAAGCGCCGGAGAACTGGTTCGAAGATTTCGGCTCCGGGCAGTTGTCTGAGGGCGTGGCGCACATTCAATTAGAGCCGGTATTCGCGCAGACGGTGAACACGGGTATGGAATACCACGTGTTTCTCACACCGAAAGGCGACAGCAAAGGGCTGTACGTGACCAACGAGACCGCAATGGGCTTCGAAGTTCACGAATCTGCGGGCGGTCGATCGAGTATCGCTTTCGATTACCGAATTGTCGCTCGGCGCAAAGGCTACGAGACGATCCGGCTTGCAGACAAGACGAAGGATTTTGACCCGAGCAGAATGCCACGGCGCAATGCAAAGGGTTCGAGCAAGCCGCCCGTTGCGCCTCTAGCTGGAGCGAAATAACGGGTCGGCCCGTTTAACACGAGGATTTACAAGGAGAACATATGAAAGCACGGAGTGTGTGGTTTACAGGAGTGTTGTGTTTCTTGGTGGTGAGCGCGATGGCTCAGCAGGCTGCGGTTAGTTCCAGCGTTCCGCGATTGGTGAGCTTTTCGGGTGTGACCAAAGATCCGGCTGGGAAGCCGGTGAGCGGGCAGGTCGCGATTACGTTCTCGCTGTTTGCCGAGCAGGAGGGGGGAACGCCGTTGTGGTCGGAAACGCAGATGGTGGATGCAGACGCACAGGGCAAGTACACTGCTTTTCTGGGCGCGACGAATCCGAATGGATTGCCATTGGAAGTGTTTACCAGCGGCGCGGCGCGCTGGCTGGCGGTCGAGCCGGGAGCGCCCGCGGCGGTGGAGTCCTCGCGGGTGTTGTTAGTCGGCGTGCCCTATGCCTTGAAGGCAGCCGATGCAGACACGCTGGGCGGAAAGCCAGCTTCGGCGTACTTGACGGCGGGAGCGCCGTCGGAGCAACCACACATCGAGACGGCGATCACTCCGACATCTGCTCCGGGACCGAATCCGCCGACCACACTGTCTGGAAGTGGAACGACCGATTACGTTCCTTTGTGGACCAGCAGCACGACTCTTGGCGACTCCATCCTGTTCCAGACAAATGGAGTGATGCAAGTGCTAGGCCCGCTCCAATTGCTTGGGACGGGAACGGCCACTGCCTCGACGGGCTATAATTCCGATCCAATCGATCTGTTTGCTTCGGCGTACAGCAGCAGTAGTCATGCAGCCGTGCCGCAGCATTTTCGCTGGCAGGCCGAGCCGGTTTCGAATAATACGAGCACTCCTTCCGGAAAGCTGAATCTCCTGTTTGCTTCAGGAGGGGGACTGGATGTCGAAACAGGCCTATCGATTGGCAGCACGGGTGTGTTGACTTTTGCGCCGGGGCAGACCTTTCCGGGCACCGGGTCGGGGACGATTAAGGGTGTTACGGCAGGAACGGACCTGACCGGCGGCGGAACCAGCGGTGTGGTCACGCTGAATCTCGACACGACCAAGGTGCCGCAGCTGAAAACGGCCAACAGCTTTGTCGGAAATCAAAGCGTGACTGGCACAGTCAATGCGACGGCAGGCATTACCACCGGCGGCGATCTCGTCGCGAATGGAGGTGTCCACGGAGCGCAGGGCGTTTACGGCAATATCGGCATGTTCCTGGGCAGTGGTGTCACTGGAATTGGACCTAACTACGGCGTCTGGGGCCAGGAAACAGAACTTTCGGGTGGCGCGGGCGTATACGGCC
Source organism: Acidobacteriaceae bacterium (assembly GCA_019244945.1). Taxonomy (GTDB): domain Bacteria; phylum Acidobacteriota; class Terriglobia; order Bryobacterales; family Bryobacteraceae; genus Bog-105. The sequence goes on from JAFASD010000040.1 coordinate 4,322, forward strand.
AATTAATCGGGGCCAGCCAGACCGGCCAAACGGGCCCTGGAGATGCCGGCGTTTGGGGCGACACCTCTGCGGGATTCGGTGTTGCAGTTGCGGGCACGGCGGATAGCGCCTCTGCGGGCTCTTTCAACAACAACTCGTCAGATCAACCCGCGCTTTACGCCGAGAATAATTTTGTCCCCGAGATGGGCCTCCCCAGCCCAGAGGTCTTTGCTGCCTATGCCGCGAACGGCGGAACTTGCATTATCGATGGCTACGCGGATTTGGCGTGCACCGGCAGCAAGTCGGCCGTGGTCCCGGTGGATGGCGCTACCCGCAAGGTTGCGTTGTATGCGGTGGAAGCTCCGG
>JAFASD010000299.1 GCA_019244945.1 Acidobacteriaceae bacterium
ATCGCCGCCGTATGCCCGCCCAGCCCCGCTGTCACATCTGCGTAAACGCCGCCCGCCCGTACCGCCAGATACTCGAGCGATTCCCGCAGCAGAACGGAATAGTGCCGCAACGAATCCGCGCTCTGCCCCGCATCCATACATGGCGTCTATCGCAATCCCTTCTTCTCGAGACTCTTGACTTTTTCGCCGATACCCTCCAACGCGTTTGCCAGCCGCTGTTCGTACGCTTCCCGCCCAATCACGTCGATCCTCTGCTTGAAGCAGCGCAGATACACCTGATCGTTTTCGAGCTTCAGCGTCCGCCGCAACTCCGTCGGAACCAGCACGCGGCCTTGCGGGTCGATCTCCGAATCTGCTCCAAAGTGATAGGCCACTGTCGCCACGTCTTCCCGGTCTGCGACATCTTCCCCAGCCTCTTCGAGCATGCTCTCCGCCCGCTGCCACCCCGAAATGGTGTAAATTCGAGCGAGGGACCCATCCAGCGTCGTGACAAACACTTTTTGCTCGCCCAACCCGGCCAAGTACTGCGCGATCGCCGATGGCAACTTGAGACGTCCTTTTTCGTCGACACGGGCGCCAAAGAACCCGCGCGGAGGCTCTACGGACGACACCGCACTCGCGTGACTGTTCTCTTGCTCCACTTCGGACCACTTTCGGCCGCTTTAAACCGCTGAGTCGATAGTGGCATGACATCATTGCGAATGCAATACTTTTGTTTAAAGAATTTTCCGTAAGTTGCTGTATTCGCCTTCCTTACGCCTCCGAGGCCAGAACCTTTCCGAGCTTTCGCATGCTATGGTGTAGCTAAATGCCAACGCCCTTGCATTTCCACGTTGCGCAGTACGAAGGGTCGCTGGATTTATTGCTTGACCTGATTCGAAAACAGCAAATCGATATCTACGACATCCCCATCGCCCAAATCACGGCACAGTACCTCGATTACATGCAGCGGGCCATGGAACTGGATATCGAGCTCGGCTCTGAGTTCGTCTACATGGCTGCTTCCTTGATCCATATAAAAAGCAAACTGCTGCTGCCCCAGGATCCCGAGCTTCAAAAAATCTCGCCCGAAGAGGACCCGCGCAAAGAATTAGTCGACCGGCTGATTGAACACGAGCGGTTCAAGAACGCGGCGGAAATGCTGCAGCAGAAACGCGTGGTCGAAGAGGCCATCTGGTCGAACCCACGAATCGAAGAGTTTCTCGCCCAGGACGAAGGACCCGCGCTCGCCGTCACCATCTTCGATCTCGTGAAGACATTCCAAAGCGTTGTGGAACGCGCGAAGAGCCGTCCCGTTTACGAAGTCGGTAAGGAATCGGTCAGTATCCCGGATATGATTCAATTCCTGCGCGATCAGTTTGCCCGGTCCCGCAAGCGTGAGCCGCTCTCTGCAACTGAGCTCTTCGAGCGCCAGCGCAGCCGCCGCGCCATGATCTGCCTGTTGCTCGCGATTCTCGAAATGGTGAAGCGCCGAAGCATCGAGCTCACCCAGGGAGAGGCTTTCGGCGATATCGGCCTGCGCCCCGGACCCGAGTACGAACAGGCTCAAGAATCCTTCGAAGATCTGGCCGCCGTAGAACAGGAATATCGCTGATAGCCAGCATGGAAGAAGTCGAACAAGTCCAGGCGCCTCTGCTGGCCCAGGAATCTCCAGCCGCCTTAAAAGCCGTCATTGAGGCGGCCATCTACATCACCGACGAGCCACTCACCGCCGAGCAAATCGCCGCTGCTCTCGAACAACCTCTCGATCGCGTCACAGAAATATTGAGTCAGCTCGTAACGGAATACGCCGCCCCTGATCGCGGCTTATCAATCCGGGAACTGGCCGGCGGATACAAAATGTCCACCAAAGCCGAGCATCACGAGTCCATCCGCCAGTTTGTCAAGAAGCTGCAACCCCCGCTCAAGCTTTCGCTCGCCGCGCTCGAAACCCTTGCCGTCATCGCTTACAAGCAACCCATCACCGCGCCCGAGGTTCTCGAAATTCGCGGCGTTCAAGGCGCGGGCGTTTTGAAAACGCTTCTTGATCGAAAACTCATCGCGGCTGCGGGCAGAAAAAACGTACTCGGCAAGCCGATCATGTACAAAACCACGCGCGAGTTCCTGATTCAGTTCGGACTGAGCTCGCTCGCCGAGTTGCCCACGCTCAAAGAGTTTGAAGAGCTTGGCCGCTTCGCCCTCGCCGATTCGGAATCCGAGTTAACAGCCGCAGCCTCAGCCGCCGAGACCACTTCGCAAGCCTCCGATGCCTGAGGAGCGTCTACAAAAAATTCTCGCGCACGCCGGCGTAACAAGCCGCCGCAAAGCAGAGGAACTCATCACCGCCGGTCGTGTTTCAGTAAACGGCGAAACCATCACCGAATTGGGCTCCAAAGCGGACCTGTCCATCGACAAAGTCAAAGTGGATGGACGCGTATTGAGTGAGCCTAAGCACCATCTGTACATCGCACTCAATAAGCCGAAGAACTGCGTCACCACCGTCCATGACCCGCAAGGTCGCCAAACGGTCATGTCCTTCTTCAAAGGACTGCACGAACGCATTTACCCGGTCGGCCGCCTCGATTACTCGAGCGAAGGGCTGCTTCTTCTAACCAATGATGGCGAGTTTGCGAACCGCCTCACCTCGCCGGCACATCATGTCACCAAAACCTATCTGGTGAAGTCCAATGGCCCACTCACGCGAGAGCAGGAAGAAGAGTTCCGAACTGGTATCCCGATGCATGGCCGCCGCACCGCGCCTGCCGGTTTAAAGCTCATTCGCAAAGGTGAAAATCCTTGGTACGAGGTGCGGTTAGTCGAGGGGCGCCAAAATCAGATTCGAATCATGTTCAAGCATTTCGGCCGCCTCGTCGAAAAGCTGAAACGCGTGAAGATTGGCTTCCTCGATTTGGGTGATCTGAAGCCGGGCGCATACCGCACGCTCACCCGCGCGGAAGTGGCCCGGTTCCAGAAGCAATTGCATTTCGACGACAATAAAGCTGGACGACAATAAGAATGATGAATGACAGCGACATCGCCCGCATTCTCCGAGACTCGAAAACCATCGCCGTTGTCGGCCTCTCCAACAACCGGATGCGCGCCAGTTTCGGAGTCTCTCGTTTCCTGCAGCGCCAAGGATATCGAGTCATTCCCGTAAACCCGAATGAAACGGAAGTTCTCGGCGAGCGCGCTTATCCTTCCGTGAAGGATGTACCGGACGAAATCGATATCGTGAACATCTTTCGCCGGCCCTCGAGGGTTCCTGAAGTCGTCGAAGACGCGCTTCAAAAACGAGCGCGTTGCATCTGGATGCAGGAAGGCGTCGTCAATCACGAGGCCGCAAAGAGAGCCGAGTCCGCCGGATTGCCCGTCGTCATGGATCGATGCATCCTCAAAGAATTAGCCCGCCTCTTGAGCTGAGTCTACCGCCAAAATACGCCGTCGTATCCCTGACCCGGGTTTCCTGAAATGCGAGAATAGAAGTTAATCCAGGCGTTGAGCCTCATTCCTGCTGTAAAGCATCGAACGATTACCGGCTTACGCATCGTCAGCTACCCGGAATTTCCGGCCTGTGCCTAACCTGCTGTGAACAAAATAAATCAAATGTGGAACGGCTCTGGCCTGTCGCTGCGCGCTGGCTTGCTCTTCCACGATCTCTACACGCGCGACGGGTTAGTCCAGGTCGACGCAATCTTCCTCGATGAGTTGCGCGCATCCAACGCGTCTCTCTATGAACACCTTTTAACAGCCCGCGCAAATTCAGCCGCCCTCACACCCAAGCAACACTCCGAGCTGATCATCGAGTTAGCTCCCTATCTCGAAGACTTCATCGCCGGCTTATTCGGAATCGAAAAAGAACTTCTCGAGTTGCAATCGCGCCACTCGGAGCTAGCGCCCCTGTATGCGGTGAAACGCCGATTCATCCAGAGAAAAGCGCTCACCGGCTACACGGTGGAAAAAGCGAGCGCCATCGATGGATTCGCAATCGGCGCCGAGCTCGAGGCGTTCATGCAGGAGCCAATCACGGAGCGCAGTTTTGCCAATCACGTGTCGCGCTGGCTCGAATCGGAACCCGAGCACACCAAACCCTTACAACTCGCCTCGCTCTACGCGGCTTGGGCTACTCTTTCGCCCCAAGGCAAAGCCAAGCATGGCCGCGGCGTTCTGTTCAAAGTGCCGCATAAGCTCGATTACCACCACTTGGTGTCCGTTCAGCCCCTGATCACTGATGGGTTGGTGCGGCTGGAACTGAGTAGCGACCATTGGCGTCATCGCGAGGGTTTCCAATTAACCGATCCGGGCACAGATCTGACCGGAGCTCTCGACCAGGCCCACTACTGCATCAAGTGCCACAACCAGGGAAAAGATAGTTGCTCCACAGGTCTCAAAGAGAA
>JAFASD010000385.1 GCA_019244945.1 Acidobacteriaceae bacterium
CTGCAGCATCTCTGCGAAAATTTATTCCAGCGTATTGTACGCAAGGTTAGCCCTGACATCTCTTTTTGTGAAAACAGCAGGCAGATTACTCATATTGTGCGGTTTGCCAGGCTCGGGAAAGACGACGGCTGCCCAAAAGCTGCAAAGTAGGCTTCGAGCAGTTCGCTTTTGTCCTGACGACTGGTTGGAAGCTCTTTCGATAAGCCTCTATCGAGAGGATATGCGAGCGAGAATCGAGGCACTGCAATGGACACTCGCTCAGAATCTCCTGGCGCTTGGTTTGACGGTAATTATTGAATGGGGAACTTGGGCACGATCTGAACGGGATGAGCTGCGAATCGGAGCGCGTAACCTTGGTGCGGCCGTGGAATTGCATTGCTTCCATGCAGCTGCCGATGTCCTCTTTGAGCGACTTCAACATAGAGGCAGAGAAGCGCCGCCAATAGAACGCGACACAGTGGCCGGGTGGTTCGAAATCTTCGAACTCCCGACGGCGGAGGAGTTCTCATTGTTCGATCAACCTCTAGTTGCAGATTTAGATTGAGAGTGCTTTTCTGATACGCGCCCGCATCTCTTCTCCGTGGCAGCGAGATCCGCGGTCATACTGAAAACATGGATGACGGTCAACGGCGCGGTTCAAGACGCGATTTGATGAAGGGCATCATCGCCGCCGCTGCGGTCACCGCAACGCGCGCGGATTCGCCTCGCGCGGCCCGGCCGAATATCCTTTATATCCATTCGCACGATACCGGCCGTTATATCCAGCCTTACGGTTTTGACGTTCCCACGCCCAATCTCCAGAAACTTGCAAGCGAAGGGGTTCTGTTTCGCCAGGCTTTTGATGCTGCTCCCACTTGCTCGCCCAGCAGGGCGGCCCTGCTGACGGGCCAATGTCCACATAACAATGGAATGCTCGGCCTGGCGCACCGCGGCTTCTCGCTCAACGATTACCACCAGCACATACTCCACTGGCTGCGCCCGCACGGCTATCGCTCGACGCTCATCGGCGTGCAGCACATCGCGAAAGATCCTCACACCATCGGCTATGACGAGGTGGTTGAGACCGGCGGCGATCATGTCGCGCAGGTTGCTCCTGCGGCGGTCCGCTTTCTGAACCACCGGCCTCAAGAACCGTTCTTTCTCGATGTCGGTTTCCACGAAACTCATCGCGAATTCGCGCCCGCCGGCCCACAGGAAGACGTCCGTTTTACTCAGCCGCCGGTGCCTGTTCCCGATGCGCCCGAAACTCGCCGCGATATGGCCGAATTCCACGCGACCGCACGCATACTCGATGACGGAGTGGGTGCTGTGTTGAATGCGCTCGCCGCTCGCGGGCTCGCCGACAACACGCTCGTCATCTCCACTACCGACCACGGCGTCCCGTTTCCTGCCATGAAGTGCCATCTCACGGTTCACGGCACGTCCGTTTACCTGATCATGCGAGGCCCGGGCGGCTTTCAAGGCGGTAAAGTCTGCGAGGCCATGATCTCGCAGTTGGACCTTTATCCTACGGTCTGCGATCTACTCAATATAGAAAAGCCGGGTTGGCTCCAAGGCAGGTCACTCATGCCGCTCATCAGCGGCAATGCGCAGCAGATTCACGAAGAAATTTTCGCGGAGGTGAATTATCACGCAGCCTATGAACCGAAGCGCGCCGTCCGCACTCTGCGCTATAACTACATCCGCCACTACGGCGACAAAAAGACACCAGTGCTGCCGAATTGCGACGACGGCCTGAGCAAGACCTATTGGCTGAAGCACGGCTGGCGCGACCATGCGGTCCCACGCGAACTGCTGTTCGACACCGTGTTCGATCCGGAAGAGAACCGCAACCTGGCAAACGACCCGGCGTATGCAAAGGTGCTCAATGAAATGCGCGGACGTCTTGACGCCTGGATGCAAAAGACCGATGACCCGCTCCTTGCTGGTCCCGTGAAAGCGCCGAGCGGCGCCGTGGTCAACGATCCGGACGGCGTCTCTCCGCAAGAGCCCGTTCGCCCGGCCCGGTAGTCGTTAGACGGACCAGCGTTGGAAGTCATCGGGCGTGCAATGCGTTTATGCCGTGCTTCGGGCAACGCAATGCGTCTGGCGTTTACTCTCGGGAAGAATCGTGATGCCCAACACGTTGCCCGCCATTACACGAAAACGATGGATGGATTGTTGTTTCTACTAAGTGATTAAAGTATCAGTGGTGCTGGAGGTGGGGGTCGTTCCGCGAGCGGCTATTTCCCTTCGATAAGTTGTAGATTCTACTTTGCCTGGAATCCCAAAAATGCCATGGTTGCCATACACCATTACACGCTATTACACGCGGAGTCGAGAGAGCAAGGGCGCTCCCCGCGCTCAAGGCCGGGCTGGTGACTATGGGGAACAAGCCCTCCGCTCTCTTCAGAGACAATGAATTGAAGAGGCGATGTAATGAGCGATTTGCGAAACGAGATCAGCAACCTCTCGACTGCGGAGAAATTCGAGTTGCTGGACGTGCTGTGGGAAAGTCTTGAAGCCGATGGCGTGTCACTGCCGGACACGCAGCGCGACGAGCTGGACCATCGCCTGATGCAGTATGAGCGCAATCCGGATGAAGTGATTCCATGGGAGCAAGTCAGGGCGGGCCTGTTTAAGAAACAGTGACACTGCCGGTCGTCTGGATTCCTGAAGCCGACGCGGACCTCAAGGAAGCGCGGGCATGGTATGACCGCATCCATCCCGACCTCGGAATGCGGTTTGCGCTTGCGGTGGATGCGGCAATCGAAGTGATTGCGCAAAGCCCGCTTCGTTTTCAGGTGCTCCATAGGGATATAAGACGCGCAGGAGTGAAGCGCTTTCCCTACGGAATTTTCTTTAAGGTGGAGAGCCATCGTACTGTGGTGATTGCCTGCATGCATGGACGGCGCAATCCGAGGCGTTGGAAAATTCGAGCTTAATTGACCCATGAAGCGCCTACCCGTCTGTATATGAGCTCATGAAGCAGCTCGGGAACAGCGCGGATGGAATCCCCAAACGTGAGTCTTAACAGCGCATCAAGCCGCGCGGGCCGCGGAAAACCGAACTCTCTCTAACGTGCTTGACAGAGCAGTCCTTCTGATGGAAGCCGCAGTAGACGGTGATTTAATCATCTACCAGCCCTTTTTCTCATCGTAGCCACGCGGAGGCGCGGACCCGTATCTCACAGGAACGCACTCGGAAGTGTCAGGCCTGCAATAAGTCGTATATTTAACAGGCGGTCCTATCAGGCCGCTGCCGCTCGTGGAGGGAGTGTCATCTCCACCGAACAAAGCCGCGCCAAAGAGCAACAAGAGCGCTCCACCGACAAGGGCCTCGGCCTCAGCGGAAGGCATCTGCTGCCGATTGACTTGTAAAAATCTGTCCCGCTCGCTATTACTTCCCGGAATATACATTTTCCGTCCGCCGAAATTTGGCCGGTATACGCCGCAGTCCA
>JAFASD010000412.1 GCA_019244945.1 Acidobacteriaceae bacterium
GTGGGCTTGAACGCTTATGAAGCGCGTTCCTATCTCGTCTTGATGGGCCATCCACGTTTCAAAGCCCTGGAACTCGCTGCTCGCGCCCATGTGCCGCGACAGAAGATTTATGAGGTTCTGGATAGCCTCGTGGAGAAAGGATTCGCCCAAGTCGTCCAGGAAAAAACGAAGTTGTTTTCTGCCGTGGATCCCAGCCTGGCCATTCCCGCCTACCTGGCCCGGCGCAGCAAGATACTGCAGACCGAACTGACAGAACAGGCGCGCCTCGCAACGGGATTGATTGAAGACTTGCGCGCCGCGTACGAGGAAGGGCAGGGAGGACGCGGCACGCTCGACTTCTTGAATCTCGTCAATGATCCGACGCAAACAGCTATTCATTACCGGCGTATGTTGACTACTGTCGCGACTAATTACGCAGAGCTTTCGCGGCCTCCGTTTGCGGTGGATCCACTAGACGAGCAGCTCGTCAAAGAAGCGGCGGCGCGTGGAATCCATTGCCGTCTCCTAATAGAGTCAGCTCCCATGGACGATCAACACTGTGAACGGCTGAACGATTATCGTGATTCCGGCATCGAAATTCGTTTCTTGGACCGTCTGCCCATGAAGCTTGCGCTCTTTGATATGAGGTGCGGTTTAGTCGCGCTGCTGGATCCCGTATTGACGCGTCCTTCCTGGACGGCCGTGGTGTTTGAGCACGATGGCTTCGCCGAAGCCATGTCGGGGCTATTTGAAAGCTATTGGTGTCGGGGCAATCGAGAGCCCAAAAACTAATGATCTGAGGCGCGGGATGCCGCGGCCGCAGTTTTCAGGAACACACGATAATTCACGGCATCGGCAAACGGCACCAGTATCAATTCCATCGGCTTTCCTTGGTATTGCCCGCGGATGGCATACGATTGATCTCCTGACCAATTCGCCGGGTATTTAGTATCGCGCGGAGCCAATGCTAAGTGCGCAGGCTCGTCGGAAATAGGACCCGCTGCCGCAAGCTCTGGAATCCCGGGATTCAGAGCCTTTGCCAGCGCGAGAATCTGCGGTCCTCGTTGAATCGCAATTTCGTCCGCCTCGGGTCCCGGGTTTCGTATAGCGCGCACAGTCATGTCCATCGCGATCTTCAATGTATCGCCGCGTTTCCATTCGCGGATGATGGTCAGGAACTCGCCGCGCTGACCTATTAAATGCGTACCGTCAACATCGGCAACGAAGCTCTTCGTCCACTCCGGCACGCGCAACCGCAGTGGAAATTGGATGTCGTGGTCGGGCTCGACGTGCAGCAGAATCTCTCCAGTCGAAGGATACGCTGCTTCAGCGTAGAGCTGGATTGTGCCGCGACGCCTAAGTTTGAACGTTGCGCGGCCGGAACTGTAAAGGATAATCGCAAGGCCTCTCCCATACCGGCCCCAGACCGCATGTGGGATCTCGTTAACGCCCTCTGCCTCATTCGCACCGCAGCCATCCGCAGCGGAAGCAATTGTCTTTACTCCGTTCATAGGCACGCTCGCAAAACTCTTACCTGTTTTCGGGTCTTGTGCGGCGAATAACTGGTTATAAATAAGGCGTTCGAGCTCTTCACCATATTGCGGTTGCCCTGTCAGACGAAGTAAATTAAGCGTAAGTTGAATCCACAGCGTGAGGCTGCAAGGAGTGACTTCTTCAGTAAGTGGAGAAAGCGGTGGAAAGGATGTGCTTCGAAGCTGCGCCCAGGTTGTAACTACCGGCTTATAGTAGGCATTATCGCCTGTCGTTCGATAGAGCTCAATAAGACCCATCAGCCGGAAAAGCTTTTCTTCCAGGTGCTGGTCCAGCACAGCCGGCTCGTGTAACACTCCAGCCACACTCTTACAAAAGTCGAGATAACGAGACTCGCCCGTGTATCGATACAGATAAATCATCGGCGCAAGAACATTCGCAGAAGCTTCGTTTCTCGTAGATACTCGCTTGCCCCATTGGTCCACAAGCGAATCGCCGACTTTCCTCGCTGATGCAAGCGCTCCTTGATTTCCGGTTACGCGATAGTAAGCAACCAAGCCCAATAGCTTGTCCCCATCTGCAGATAAATCTGCAGGAGATTGAGGCGATATCACCTGTTTTGCAACTTGATCCATAGCCGTCTTCAGATTTGGATCGTGTGAGTAGTCGTAGGCGTTTGCGGCAGCCTCCAGAAATCGTCCAGCCTGCGAGCCCGCCGATCCGAAGAGACTGCGTTCTGCGGGGTTTTCGAGGTATCCCTCTCGAGCTGCACGAATGCGCTCGCCCAAAACGCCTCCAAGCTTCTCCTGATCGGCGGGCAGCGGCCTATAAAGATCGGTAACGGCGTTGACGATCACCGGCTGCGGAGGGTCTGCGAACATCGGCATGGCAAGCGTGAACAGACAGAGTAGACGGATCAAGCATTACCTTCCGGCTGTTGCCAGTGTACCGAAAATGGGATTAACGCGCCCGCGCTTATGTGCTCAGGAGCAGTAGGGTGTCATCCCGCGACGTGAACTGAACAGCACGCATGCCAAACAGCTCAGCGCCCTGCACGTTTGCAATTCGATCATCGAGAAAGAGAGCTTCTTCTCCGGGCACGCCCAACCCTTCGAGGCACCGTTCATAAATCGCTGGCTCAGGCTTTGCCGAACGTACTTCGTAGGACAGTGTGACATGGTCGAAGCTGCTGAGTCTCTGAGTCCTCGCTTTCAGAGCTTCGCCGAGTTCACGCGGCATGTTGGAAAGCATCGCAACGCGTTTGCCTGCACTTCGGAGTTGAGCAATCCAGTCCCACATGACCTCATCGAATTGCATCCAACTCAACGTATCGAGTTCGACCAGTTCTTCAATCGTCTTTTCATCGAACGTCGTTCCGGCCGATTGAGCTAGGCTCTCCCAATACTCATCGCAGGAAATCTGGTCTTTATCGTATTCCAACCGATTCGACCAATAGAGCTCCGTAAAAAGGTTTTTATCCAAGCCCGCCCGTTCGGCCATCCGACCCTGGTCCTCATCTGTCTGGTGGTGGACCAGAACGCCGCCGTAGTCGAGAATTACGCCGTTGACGGAATGAACCAGCGCCATGGCCTCAGTGTAGCGGAGATGCTGACGAAGATCGTTGGAAACTGCTAAAATAGTGCTATAGCATTTCTTCGGTAAGCCTCCGCATTGCAGACACTTGCGGGAGGTTTTCCACCCTCGTTAGGAGTTCCATTTGGCCGAACAAGACGGGTCCGTTGGCGGCGGTCTGTTTCCCCCTGCCGACAACAAAAATCTAGTTCCCATCAACATCGAAGATGAGATGAAGCGGTCTTATCTCGATTACGCAATGAGCGTCATCGTGGGCCGCGCGTTGCCCGACATCCGCGATGGTTTAAAGCCGGTTCACCGCAGAATTCTGTGGGGCATGTATGAACTGGGATTGCACTACAACCGGTCAACCCGCAAAAGCGCAAAAATCACCGGCGACGTGATGGGTAAGTACCATCCTCACGGGAACACACCTATTTACGAAGCGTTAGTTCGCATGGCGCAACCGTTTAACATGCGCTACCCGTTAGTGGATGGGCAAGGCAACTTCGGCTCCGTCGACGGCGAC
>JAFASD010000453.1 GCA_019244945.1 Acidobacteriaceae bacterium
CTTGAGAAACAGGCAGCCCCTTGTCGAAACCTACATTCAGGAGTTAACGACCGATCCCGAAATGGGGGCCGTCCCTCAACGAGATTTTTACTTTCTGGGAAAGCTCGATTTAAGCCACGGCTTGAATCTCGCCTCATTTACATCGGCTGGCTCAGTGTTCGACAGGAGCCTGCATATGTTCGCAAAGACCGCATCCTGGAACAACTTTTTTCCGAGCGGTTTCGCTTCGCGGATGTTTATCGACGACAGGTTCGAACGATCCGCTTACCGGTTCGACTACATAAAGCGTGAATTTCTCGGCGATGTGCGATGCATCGTCATTGATTTGAGGCCGTACAAAACAGCGGGAAAGGGCCGCTTTTACGGGCGAATCTGGGTCGAGGATCGCGATTTCAACGTAGTGCGATTCAGCGGATTGTACACCGGCCTGGGAGCGGAGCAGTTGCACTTCGATTCCTGGCGAGTGAATGCCGGACCGAATCTCTGGCTTCCCGCCGCTATCTACACCGAAGAAAACTCCCACCCAGTTGGTTTGCTGAAGACCGTGATCGTCCGGGCCCAAACTCGCATCTGGAACTACGAATCCCGCAAGGAGCGTACCGACGCGGCTTTCACGAATTTAGTGGTTGATCTTTCGCAGGGCGTCAAAGATCAAAGCGATCAAGCAGCCGAGCCGTCTCCGGTCGAAGCGAATCGTCTTTGGCAGCGCCAGGCCGAGGATAACGTCATCGAACGTCTCCAGCATGCCGGACTGATCTCGCCTGCCGGTGAAGTGGACAACGTCCTCGACACCGTGTTGAACAATTTGGAAGTTACCAACAATCTGAATATCGACCTGGGGGTGCGTGTCCGCATCATGCCGACAACGCCGCTCGAATCCATCGCTGTCGGTTACACGATTGTCGTTAGCCGCGGAATCATCGACGTTTTACCGGATGAGGCGTGTCTCGCGGCTGTTTTGGCGCATGAGCTCGCGCATATCGTACTGGGTCACTCGATCAACACGCGATATGCGTTTGCAGACCGCCTCTCTTTTGAAGATGGAGCAACTCTGAAAACGATTGAACTCGGCAGGACACCAGAAGAGGAGCAAGCTGCGGATGCGAAAGCCATAGAGCTTCTCAAAAACTCTCCTTACCAAGACAAGCTCTCGCATGTCGGTCTGTTTCTGAGAACGCTCTCGGCGCGTTCGCAGGAATTGCCGCATCTAATCCGTCCCCTCGTGGGCGATGAGATGGCAAATGGTCGCAACGATATGCGGCTAGCGGCTTTGATGAATATCGCTCCCGAGCTTCAGTTGAGGAGTACGGACCAGGTCTCTGCGCTGCCTCTGGGCTCGCGCGTAAAGATGGATCCCTGGTCCGATCAATTGCAATTAATTAAAACGCGCAATGTGCGCCTACTGAATGCCAGCGAGAAGATGCCGTTTCAGGTGACACCGTTCATGCTGCACCTGACCAGGGAAGACGAGAAAGCCATGTCCGAAGCCGCCGTGGCAGAAAACACCCCGATCAATGAGAACGTAAAGCGTTAGCTTTCCGATCACCGGAATGGCGATCTGAAGATCGTAAATCGGCGGAAGCGGCCGCGAGCGAGCGGCTGCAACCCGCCTATTGTTGTTGCGGCTGCTTCAAATGAAGGCTGTTGTGGATCGCAAAGAGCGCGAGCTCCAGGCGATCCGAGACGCCGAGCTTGTCGAAAACGTTATGGAGGTGATTCTTTACGGTCTGCTCCGTGATAAACATTTTCTCGGCGATTTCTTTGTTCTTATATCCTTGAGCGATCAGAACGATAATCTCGCGTTCGCGTTGGCTGAGCTGAGCGCGCTCACGGCCCGCTTTTCCGTTGGCATGGGCGGCGGGAAAATCGGCAGGAGAAGCGAATTGTCGAATCACTGCTGCAGTCGTATTCGAGTCGAGCCAGATTTCTCCTGCGTAAACTCTTCGAATGCTCTTCTCGATCAAGCTGGTAGAAGCATCCTTCAGTAAAATGCCCGAGCAACCGAGTTTCATGGCCTCAACAAATTCGTCTTTGACGTCTGTGGAAGCAAACAGGATGGCTTTCGATCTCGGTGCTCGCGTCTGTAAGCTGCGCAGGACTGTCAAGCCGTCGACGCGCGGCAGCTTCGGTTCCATAATGATGATATCCGGATCGAGATGGACGGTTTTATCAATCGCTTCCATTCCGTCCAATGCTTCTCCAACTACTTGAATGTCCGGCTGTCGCCCGATGACACTCCGTAGGCCTTCTAGAACGATAGGCTGCCCGTCAGCGATTAGCACGCGAATTGATTGTGTCGACATCACACCTCGGGGGACCTCACCTGCTCCTCTATAGTACCTTCCGTACCAAAGAACTAGAACCAATTATCCTCGGACCATCTTGCAACAGTACTCAACACATTGCAAGTTCCGGCTACTTAGCCGCCGGAGGCCTCTGAAGTACTATTCGACCCTATCGGAAGTTTCTGCACGGTATTTTCGGACTTCCGATTGCAGCAATTTGTGCCCCGGGTGATGGGCCGCACTCGCTAACCTACAATGGCTGAGTGCCTAAGCTGTCCATAAAGGACCTCGATTTAAAGGACAAGACCGTCTTCATCCGGGTGGATTTTAACGTACCGCTGACGCCTGAGGGCGACGAGATCACCTCGGACAAAAGGATACGAGCTTCGCTCCCCACCATTCAATATGCGCTCGAGCACTGCGCGGGGGTCATTTTGGCAAGCCATTTAGGCCGGCCGAAAGGCAAGCCGAATCCCAAGATGAGCTTGGCGCCGGTGGCGAAACGCCTGAGCGAGTTGCTGGGGAAGCCGGTCACGCTTGCTCCGGACTGCGTGGGGGCTGACACCGTCGCCCTGAAGCCCGCGCCGGGAGAAATTCTTCTACTTGAGAACTTGCGGTTTCATGCGGAGGAAGAGGCCAACGACCCCGCATTTTCGAAGAATCTCGCGGCCCTGGCGGATGTTTACGTCAATGACGCGTTTGGGACCGCGCATCGCGCTCACGCTTCAACGGTCGGCATTGTGTCTCACCTGCCACTGGCGGCAGCCGGTCTTTTGATGCATCGGGAATTGGAATGGCTGACTCGCGTTACGCAGGATCCGGAGCGGCCGAGCGTGGCTCTGCTGGGCGGCGCGAAGGTTTCGGACAAGATCGAAATCATCCAAAATCTAATCGCGATTGTCGATAAATTACTGGTTGGCGGCGCCATGGCTTACACCTTCTTACGCGCCAGAGATGAGCCGACGGGACGCTCTCTGGTCGAAGAAGACAAGGTCGACTTGGCCAGCCACCTACTCAGAACTGCGGGTGACAAGCTGATGCTGCCCGTCGATCATGTTGTGGTACGCGAGGTGAAGCCGGGCGCCGATTCTGAAGTGGTGAGGGTTATCGCGGCAGATCAAATCGGTGTAGACATTGGGCCGAACACAGTCGAGGAGTACACCAAGATTATTCGGGAAGCCAGGACGGTTATTTGGAACGGGCCCATGGGGATTTTCGAAATGCCGCCCTTCGACGAAGGGACCGTCGCTTTGGCGAAGGCCGTTGCCGACTCGGGCGCGATATCGCTGGTGGGCGGGGGAGACTCGGAGAAAGCCATAAAAACCGCGGGCGTTGCGGAACAAATTTCGCACGTGTCGACCGGCGGCGGCGCATCGCTCGAATTTCTAGCGGGAATGGAGTTGCCCGGCGTCGCCGCGCTGACCGATAAAGCGGCGCGCCGGTGATCGTGCAGAAATCCTTCAGCGATGCCGATCTCCTGGAGCACATTCGGAACCTGCCGCACGCCCGGGCCACTTACAAGCAACTGATTCGAGAGCTGCGCATTCCGGGCGAAAAACGCAATTCGCTTGAAGAAGCACTCGAGCGTCTCGCGGAAAAAGGCTCGCTCATAGAACTGCGTTCTGGCCATTACGTGGCGCCCGGCGCCAATCCCGAGTATGTTTCGGGCCGCTTATCGGTTCATCGGGACGGATTTGGGTTCCTCATACCCGAACAGGCGAGCGAAGGGATCAAGGGCGATATTTTCTTGCCTCCAGACGAGGCCTCGAAAGGAATGCACGGGGATCGCGCCTTGGCGCACATCACTCGCTTTCGAGAGGATGGCAGAGCCGACGGGGAAATTATACGCATTCTGGGTCGCGCGCACGTCACCGTGGTCGGCGAGTTCCGCAGCCGCAAGCGCGGCAACTTTGTCGCGCCTTCTGACGATCGCATCCAGCAGTGGATACGGATCCCAGAAGGAATGGAACTGCCCATACATAATCCTTCGGTCGATCGCGTGGGCGCTGAGCCGCTCCCAATCGCTTCTGCGGAAGATCTCGACGGAATGATTGTAAACGTCGAGGTGCTGGAGTTTCCGAAAGGGGGCGATGAAGGCGTAGGACGCGTGATTGAGGTGCTCGGCTATCCCGATGAGTTCGGGGTGGATGTCGAGATCATCATCCGGAAACATCATTTGCCGCACGCGTTTCCGCAAGAAGCGCTGGAGGAGGCGCAAGGAATCGCGCAGGAGATCGACGGTGGCGAACTGGGCCGCCGCCGAGATTTCCGCCATCTCGATATCGTCACGATAGACGGCGAGACGGCGCGCGATTTCGACGATGCTGTGTGGGTGGAGCGAACGGCAAATGGCCGTTTCGCTTTGCAGGTGCACATTGCCGATGTCAGTCATTATGTGAAGCCGGGGTCGCCGATTGACAACGAGGCCCTGTTGCGCGGAAC
>JAFASD010000466.1 GCA_019244945.1 Acidobacteriaceae bacterium
CGGGAATGGGAACTCACCGCCAGCCAGGAAGCTCGCTTGCCGGCCGCTAGTGGCCAGAAGATTCGGCTCGGCCAAGACCTGGAGCACATTCTTCGCCTCCAGCGCCTGGATTGCAGCTCCCACACCAAGATCCGGACGGTAATAGAAGAGGTTTAAGAGCTGACTGAACGTAATCGCGCTGGAGCCCTGACTCTGACCGCCCAGGTTGAATACCGGAGGCTGGCCAAATTGGCCAGTAGTCGAGCTCCCGAGCCCTTTCAGCAGATTTGCGCCGAAAAGGTTGGCTCCTAACTGAAGCGCGGCTTCGCGATCGACATCCGCAAAGCGCACCTTCAGCAGTATCTGCGCCTCCACCGCGGGAACCAAAACCCTCAGGAGATTGACTACCTTGCCGGCCGTAGAAGCGATGGCTGCGGCCCGGTCCGCCGCAATTGCGTCTTTCACCGTTCCACGCAGAAAGACATTCGCGCCATCCACCGTCAGCGTGATATCGGGTCCAACTTCTTTCGACAACTCCGCCCGAACTGCATCCAGTTTCGACGTATCGGCGGACACGTGGACATCAAAGCTCGATCGACTCCCTCTCGAATCCCAGATGATCAGGCTGGTGTCTCCGGGCAATTTGCCATTCAGCAGAATTTCCGTGGGACTAACCGCTACGGCCTCCGCAATGTCGCCGTTAGCAATAGAGATCCGCCGGATCGGTGTTGCATGATCCAGAACGAAAGATTTGCTTACCCCGACCGTCAGATCGGCCGGTCCGCGGCGGGGCGGACGCGCGTCGGGCAACTGCTGGTCCGGTAAGGTAATCGACCGCGAAATCAATAACTGCGGCGCGGCGAGCTGTAGCGACGGCGCCTGAGCGGCGGCAACAGCAGCAAAAAGGACCGCGCAAACCAAAGTTTTCATTTACTTCTGCTCCTGTGGTATTTCGACTCTTTCCTCGCTTTTTTTAGCCCCGCTGTAGACTTCGATCGTGGTCGTATCCGAGGCGACGCGTGCGGCCACTGCGGGACGCGGCGTCATCCGCGGCAACCTTGGCATCAGTGCCGGCGCTGCGCTTCTGACCTCCGGTTGATTGAAAAGCCCCGCAATCGAGGTTCCGTGCGTAGTCTCCTCGTTCGTGTCCAAGGGGTTCCGTAAGACGAGTTGAACCTTTGTCTCGTCACTCGCCAGATTTAGAATTTCGGCCTGATCCGGCGTGACCAGCAGATTCACCACTTGCACGGATTCGGGTTTACCTTCCACGTTTTTCTCAATGCGTTGGCCGGCCGATAACACCTCGATGTTCTGCAGCACG
This sequence comes from Acidobacteriaceae bacterium, assembly GCA_019244945.1. Lineage (GTDB taxonomy): Bacteria > Acidobacteriota > Terriglobia > Bryobacterales > Bryobacteraceae > Bog-105. The sequence continues at coordinate 1,301 of JAFASD010000466.1, forward strand.
GTCCGGCACAGCGTTCCGGTCCGGCTTGTATCGCCTCCGGGAACTGTTCCGGCTATCAACACATCCACTCGCATTCCGGGGAGAACAAATCCAGCCAAGCCCACCACATCGTTCACCCGAAGAGCAACCGCACGCATGCCGACCGGAATCGTGGCCGCCAATCCCGCCCCGGCGCCTTTCGGAGCGAGTCGTTGGTCTAGAATCGGCTCGTTGCGGAAAATAGGCGCTACGACACCGCGACCAATAACATCCCGCTGGTTCTTAATCGCTTGATCCGGAACCGTCCCGCCCCAAGCGACTTCGCTCAGATCCGTGTCATGAATCAGGGCGCCAACCTGCAAATCGTGCGCCGCTACAACCAACTTGGTGGTAGCCAAAGCCTTGGCCGGCGCTTGTACCCGCAGAACGATCAGCCGGTAGATCATGAAACTGGTGGCGCTCGCCACCAGAAGCGCAAACGCAAAAACCGCAACTAAACGTCGATTCATCGAAATTGATATAACCTTCCAGGAACAGAAGTTGCCCGTCCTGTTCCTTGCAACCAGTAAAAGTTTCGCTTCGGCCTAGTTATTGCAGAAGCTCTCAAAACAGCAGAGCTAGAGAGCCGCAAAAATCTTTAACGATCAGTTCGCGGCTCTCGCGGACTCCATCGAACCGCTGGTATTAAGAGGACGCGCTAGCGGCATTAGCCAACGCGGAGCTAATGTTTGTCCAAAGCGAGTTAATGCTTGACTTAGCGCTCTGGAGCAGAGCTACCGCCGCCAAAGCAATAAACGCCAGCAGCAAGGAATACTCGACCAGGTCCTGCCCGTCCTCTTCTTGCCAAAACGCGTTCATAAGCGAAGTAACCATAAGCGTCTCCTTTCTTGTGTTTTTAAATTGCGAACTAGACATCTAAACGATTCCGCGACCTCGAGCCGGTGCCCTTGGGCGTCGCCCGGAAAACAATGACATGCCCATCGTCGAAGAGCATTGTCCAATCGCGCGATTGCTTCAGAACGGCCGCCAAAGGAGCGTCCGGCTTGATTACCACCGAGTCAATCGCGAACCGCTTTAGATCCGATTCCCAGTCGTACCGCGCATTGATGATGTGCTGGTATTTAGCTACAAGTGCAG
>JAFASD010000480.1 GCA_019244945.1 Acidobacteriaceae bacterium
GCCGGTTTCGCAGCCACGCTTCTCTTGCGTTCGCGGGTCGCGTATACCTGGTACGTCTTAATCGGTTCCGTCACTACCTTTCTGGTGGGCTACCTGTCAAGCCTGATCCTTCGCGAGCGTGATCCGCTACCCGCCAGGAGCTGACCCAAGCGTGCAGCAGACTGGTCCAACTCTTCAGCGCGTTCTCGGCCTCTGGAGCGCCATTTCCATCGTGATCGGAACCGTAATCGGCAGCGGCGTGTTCCTGGTGCCATCCACCATGATTCGCTACGTCGGTTCGGTCGAGAAACTCTTCTTCATATGGATTGTCGCCGGACTTCTCAGCCTCTTCGGCGCTCTGACCTACGCCGAATTAGCCGCCGCTCTCCCCGAAGCCGGCGGTGAATACGTCTATCTGAGTGCAGCGTACGGCCCGTTCTGGGGATATTTGTATGGCTGGACGCAGTTTTGGGTTGGGAAGAGCGGATCCATCGCCACACTCGCGGCCGGCTTTTACACCTACCTCACCGCCTTCGTGCCGATTCTCGGAACTCCTTTAGTGGTGCTACCCTTCCACATCGGCCCTGGCGGCACTCTGCTCGAAATTCACTACGGTCAGTTAGTCGCCATCGCCATCATTCTCATCCTGGCCGGCGTGAATTACGTCGGTGTTCGCTCCGGTGGGAATCTGCAGGTATTCGTCACCGCCATCAAATTACTGCTGATCGCCGCCATCGTGGTTCTCGGCATCTTTTCAGGCAACGGCCATTTTTCTCAACTTCACATGCGAATTCCAAGCCCCGGAACCATCTCAGCCTTTTTTGCCGCCATGGTCAGTGCACTATGGGCTTACGACGGGTGGAATAACGTCAGCATGGTTTCTTCGGAGATCCGCAATCCGCAGCGCAATCTCCCTCGTGCACTGATCCTCGGAACGGCCGTCGTCATCGCCACCTATCTCCTGATCAATCTCGCCTATTTTTATGTTCTGACTCCCGCTGAGGTCGCGAGCAGTCATCGCGTAGCCGCGGACATGATGTCCGGCCTTTATGGCACTTTGGCTGCCGCTGGCGTCACAATCGCAGTGCTGATCTCCATCTTTGCCGCTTTGAATGGGTCCATTCTCTCCGGATCACGCGTCCCGTACGCCATGGCCCGCGACGGGCTCTTTTTCCGCAGCGCTGCCGCCGTTCACCCGGTTTATAGGACCCCTGGCAACGCAATGATCATGCTCTCCGGCTGGTCCTGTATCGTCGTTTTGAGCGGTTGGTTTGACGATCTCTATAATTTCGTTATTTTTGGGAACTGGATATTGTATTTATTGACCGCAATTTCCGTTTTCGTGTTGCGTCGCAAATACCCCACTCTCCCGCGCCCGTACCGGGTCTTAGGCTACCCGCTGGTTCCAGTACTTTTTTGCGTCGTCGCCCTGTTGCTGTTGATCAGTACCATCCAGACGCGCCCGCGTGAATCATTTATGGGTCTCGCCCTAATGGCGTTGGGCGTTCCCTTCTATATATATTGGAAAAGAAAGACCGCTAGAACTATTCCTCCAATAAATCAGACTTTTCCGGCTTAAAACTCTAATTAAGCAGTACTACTAGAACTAATTAGGCTTTAGGTACTGTCCCAAATATTGAATTTACCCTCAAACACCCATTAAACTCATCTCGAATCGTAGTGTCATTGAGATGCGATGATATCCCCGAAGCATGAACCGGGACTGACTGGACGCAAGGTGGTGGTGCGAGGAGGGGTGTTTTGGACGTAGATAAAATGCTCGCTGAGCTACGACTCGAGCGAGAGCAGATTGAAGAAGCAATCCTGACGCTGGAACGCTTAGCGCGAGGGCGTGGTCGCCGCCGTGGACGTCCTCCCGCCTGGTTAAAAGACGCCGCCGCGGCAGCCTCGATGGATGACGACAACCAGCCGGAACTCCTGGCAGCCGGTGCAGAGCCCAGACGCCGTGGTCGCCCTCCGGGAAGTAAGACCAAGCACATCGCTCAGCCTGTCGAAGCCTGATTCCAACGGTTTAGTACAGCAGGAAGCGTTTTCTTCGAAGGGCAAATTGTTGAGCGTCCGCCTGCGCCTGGGTCCAGATGCTGCTCGCATCCACTCCGGACGTGAGTTCTTCGATGCTGCGGTGATTTCCGATCAGGTAGTTGCACTTTTGAAAATTCAGTTTGCCCGGAAATAATTCCTGCAGTGCGGCCGCCAGTTCCAGTCCCAGGCGCGTACTGTCGAATGCCTCGCGATCCGTGACCACGAAGCGCACTCCCTGAATTTCCTGACCCGCAAAATTCGACGAGCTCGGCTGAAAGCGAGTCGGGTAAACTCTCACGCCGGGGATGAACCGCGAATTCAGATAATGCGCCAGCGCCGTTCCGTCAATCCAATCCGCCCCGATCTGCTCAAAAGGCGCATCGGTTCCGCGACCGACCGAATAATTCGTATTGAATTCGAGTAAAG
>JAFASD010000555.1 GCA_019244945.1 Acidobacteriaceae bacterium
GCTGGATCTGCGCCTGCATCAGGATGGATTCGACCAGGAACGCGAAACTGGCGGGTGGGATGGGAAAATCTTCCGGAGATTCAGTGCCGTCTGCCATAGAACATTACCTTTTACTGATTCTCCCAAACCTCAGCGCGGCACTCGATCTCGCCACTTTTTTGCCAACTGTTGATCCGCGAGCGCTTTGATATAGAGGCCGCCCACGACAGAACGCGCTTGGAATCCGATTTGCTTTCCATTTTTGGTGTCATACCAATCAGTCAACGGAACGCGCGAGGGTGTCTCGCTCAGCCATTTGAAAATCGGGGTCATAAAAGCGTTGAACTGCTCGGGATTCTGCGATAGTGTCGCGGTCCACAGCTCCCAATCGAGCTTGGTGTAATCGGCGCGATTGTCCAAGGGAAGGCCGTACTGATTTAGATGTTGCGCATAGAACGACAATTCGGTTTCCCGAACACGAGCGGGAAAAAGGTTCAGTCCGAGAAGTTGGTCCCAAACGAGATTGTATTTTTGGCTCCAGGTGCCCGGCTTGTCAAAAGCGAGTTTGTAGTGATCGCCGTCGATGGCCATCTGGACCCACTTGGCAGCCATGTCTTTTGCGGCGTTCGAATAGTCTTTGGCGATATTGGATTTACCGAGGCCGCGCGCGATCTCGGCATAGGCAGCCAGCCCTTCGATGGCTTTAATCGATAGATTCGCATTATGGGCCAAATGCCCGGCAAAGTCGTCGGTGCTGAGTTGGTTTTCGGGATCCAGGCCTTTGGCGCGCAGATATTCCGCCCATTTTGCCAACTGCGGCCAATAGTGCTGCGACAAATGCCAGTTGCCCTGCTCACGGCCTAGCGCGGCCAAGAGGATCAGCATATTTCCGCTCTCTTCGACCGGCATTTGATCCTCTTCTGTGCGCTCACCGCCACCATACACTTGGCCGTCGGCGAGTGGATATGTGCCAAGATCGTGGGGCGCAAACGGCCATTTCCAGCGAGGCAGAGCGGAGTATTCCAAGACCGGTTTCAACTGCGCTTCCAACAAGGCCGGACTGAAAAACAGGAAGAAGGGCGCGGATGGATAGAGGACGTCGACGGTTGAAATGCAGCCGTTGCAGAAGTTTTCTTTGGGGAATAACATGGGCGCGCCATCGAGATCCGCAGCGAATCCATGCGCGGCGAAGGTCTGCCGGTAGGCGAGCGTGGCCAACTGCGCGTACGGTTTGCCGCCGATGCGTTCGAGGTCTTGCGTGAGTTCTGAGTCAAACTGATTGCCACGCTGCTCGATCGCCCCATATTGCGTTTCGGCGGCAACAAGCATTTCCTCCGGGGTTTGCCCGTTCCTCTGCCAGTACGGCCGCAGCTTCCGGTTCAAATACTCGATGGAATATCTTTCCGTATAAGCAAGCAGGACGTGGCGGCTGACGCTCTGCGAGCCATCCAGAGTGATTGGAAATGCGACCGCTAAATGGGCTGCCCCGCCCCGCGCGACTTCCTGAGGCATCTCGAGATCATCGGAGCCAGGTAAGGAACCTGACTTGATGAACAAAGACATGCTTTCAGCGGAGTTGGCGAGTGACGCTTGATCGCTGTCGGGTACAGCCAAACGGAAATAGCCCCAATCGATTCGCAGATTATCGCCCGAAGTGCCGAGCACGCGCTGATCTCGCGAACCTGCATTCAACACGGTGAGCGAACCGGCGCGTGCCCTGCTCCAGACCACTTGCTGGTCGGCCGTGTTGACGGCAAGAACAGGATCAGCGTCGAGGTAAATCGAAACATCGTGCCTTTTCGCGTCCGTCGCCGCCACGTTCCAGGTGAGATACGTGACGGGCCGCGAGAGCAGGTCGAGATCATCCGGGAAAGCCGGCGTGAAGAAGGTAAGGATCAAGCGCACGCCCGATTCCTCGAAGGTATAGATGGTGTGCGTAGGCGTGACAGAGAGCGAGACCTGATGCATTGCGGGAACACTGCGGCCTGGCCGCGCGCCCATGTAACGATACGTCGCGCCGTCGATCCGAATGAGACCAGCCAACGGCTGTTCGGTCCCGGTCCAATGCTTCGTATTCTGGCCAGTCAGATTGTCCGCCATGGACCAGATGCTGAAGTAGGGATCATAGGTCACCAGAGGCACTGCGGGCGGCCGCAGTTCGTTTCCGTTCTGAGCATGGCTGGGCGCGGGAAATGCGCCCAGTAGGATTAACGAGATGAGCAGCGCGTTTGAACGCATATTTTTGATTGACAAAGATTCAATGCAGGACATTGATGGTTCCCCGGCACTCCTTCGATCCACAACGGCAAGGCACTCGGGCGACCTTTTTTTCGAAGCGGTAATCGACCGTGAGCTCTTCGCCGGCTCGAATATCTCGCAAACTAATGTACAGGATGTGCCCTTTGACGATTCGAGAAATCAGATTCGGGTCACAGGAGTGATTGATGTATTCAGCGCCTGATCCGCCTACTGAGCCGTCGATCGTCCAGTAAGCGTCCAGCGTGAAGAGATAGGTGAATTCGCTGGACTCGGCGCGCCGCTTGGTTTCGCGACGGCTGATTCGTTGGCCGGTGTATTCGATGACTTTTCTTCGCGCCGGGATAAACTCGGTGGCGTAAACGCCGAAACGGTGGATCTTCGAGCGACCGAGCCTTATTCCAAAGCATGCAAATTTGGCGTCGATACGAGGTGTCACTTCGGCCGAACTACTGAATTTTCTTTTTTATGACTTCGATGAGTTCTTGAACCGCGTCAGCGCTTTTTTGCAGGGCAGCTTTTTCATCGTCGCGGAGATTGATCTGGTAGATCTTCTCGACGCCTTCTTTGCCAAGTTTCACCGGCACTCCGACAAAAAGTTCCTGAACGCCATACTCACCCTGCAAGTACACGGCGCAAGGAAGAACCTTCTTTTTGTCTTTCAGGATGGATTCCACCATTTCTACTGTGGAGGCTGCCGGAGCGTAATAGGCGCTTCCAGTTTTGAGGTATTTCACAATCTCCGCGCCGCCATCGCGTGTTCTCTGCACGAGACGATCGATGGTGGCCTGGTCTGCGAGTTCAGCGAGCGGAATTCCGCTCACGTTGGTAAAGCGAACCAGGGGCACCATGGTGTCTCCGTGGCCACCAAGCACCATCGCAGTCACATTCTCAAAAGAGACGTTCAGTTCTTCGGCGATGAAGG
>JAFASD010000037.1 GCA_019244945.1 Acidobacteriaceae bacterium
TATTCGGCATTCTGGCGGGCTTCACGCTCGCTGCCGCGCTGGGTCGTCTGGCGTCTGCGCAGCTGTTCCAGGTCAGCCCATTTGATCCTGTGACGTTCGCGTTGACTGCGCTGGTGCTCAGTGTGGCTGCGTTGATTGCCGCCTGCATTCCGGCATGGCGCGCGACGCGCGTCGATCCTGTCACTGCGCTTCGAAATGAGTAATGTCATTCATACCGCAACGCCTTCATCGGATCGATTTGCGATGCCCGAAGCGCAGGCCGAACACAAGCCAGAAGGCCGATCAAAAACATTGCGCCGATTACTGAAACAAACGAGAGCGGATCAAACGGTGAAACACCCCAGATCATGGTCTGCAGAATGTGACTGAAGGCTAAGCTGCCTGCGACCCCGATCGCGGCGCCGATCCCCAACAACTTGGCCCCTGTTCGCAGAATCATGCCCAAAATGTTCCAACGATGCGCGCCCAGCGCCATGCGAACTCCGATCTCTTGCGTCTGGCGCAGAACCGAGTAGTTGATGACGGCGTAAATGCCCAGCATCGCGAGGAGCAAGCCCAGTCCCGCGAACACGCCGAAAAGGAACAGGCTGAAGCGGGGTTCTGCGTAGCCGCCGCGATCGAGTAACTCGCGCATCGTCCGGATCTCCATCACGGGTTGGTCCGGATCGAGCGAATGGATCCGGGTCTCCAGCGGCTTGACCAGGCTTGTTGCCGGCACGCTGCCCGTCGCCAACAACGTCGCTGACAAACCCACATAACCGCCTGCCGAAAACGGAACCAGACTTCCGGCATAGTCTCGCGGCGAAGCCCGATATTATGCAGATCGCTCACCACGCCTGCGATTTCGAAAGCATCATTCGGAAGCTGTTCGGGCGGTTTGCGCAAATCCGGTAAACGAACGGTCTGGCCGATCGCGCTGCCGTTTGGAAAAAAGAGTTTCGCGAACTTCTCATTGACTAGCGCGAGCTGTTTCGCCGAGCGGACGTCGTCGGCTGTAAGGAACCGTCCTTGCAGCAGGCGAAGGTTGACCATCGCGGGATACACCTCGCTGATCTGACTCACTACGACGCCTCTTTTGGATTGAACCGAACTTCCGGGCACGACGACGCCCGACCCGAAATAGACGAACGGATGAACGGATTGATTGAGCGCGATATCCTTCAGGCCGGGTATTTGCCGGGCCCGCTCCAACAGCTCAAAGAAGAACGCGTTTCGAGCTTCACGGGTCGGGTATCTTCGATCCGGCAGAGGAATCGTCATGGTTAGTACATTTTCCGGGCGCGTGCCAACCTGCACTTGCTCGAGCCGAAGCAGTGTGCGACCCACAAGACTCGCTGACACCAGAAGGATCATGGCGAGGGCAACTTCCGCGACAACAAAAATGTTGCGAATCCTCGCCTCGCGAAAAACGCCGCTGACACCACGCCCAGCACTCTTCAAGGCGGAGGCTACGTCCACTCGCCCGGCCTGCAGTGCGGGCGCAAGGCCAAACAGGATCGCAGCTCCAAGAGAAACGAAAAGCGTAAAGAACAGCACAGGCATGTTGAGAGTTACTTCGGATTCGTCGGGAATCGTGTTCGGCGGAACAATGGCAAGAATGGCGCGAAGACTGACAAAGGCGAGTACAGCGCCGAGAACGCCCGCGCTGAGCCCGATGAAGGCGCTTTCGGTCAGCAGTTGACGAATCAGACGCATCCTCCCAGCGCCGAGCGATGCGCGCACAGCAATCTCGCGTCTCCGCGCTGCGGCGCGAGCGAGCAAAAGGCTCGAAACATTCGTACAGGCGATAAGCAGCAAGAGACTCACTGCGCCGAATAGAATCCAGAGGGAGTGCCGGATGCCGCTCGGGAAAGTCTCATAAAAGTTATTGAGGACGATCTGGAACTTCGTTACGTGCTCGCTGCTGCTGCGGGTGATCATGTCTTGGAGAATCGGATGCAAATTGGTTTTCGCTTCCGAATCCGTAATCCCGGGTTTCAAACGGCCCATGACGAAGATGCCCCGGACATCCTCGACAAAGCGCCCGCGCTGAAACACGATTGGAAGATAAACGTCAGCTCCCCGCCACATGAACCGGCGCGGCATGACGCCAATCACGGTCCGTACTTTGTCGTTGAGCCGCATCTCACGGCCAAGCACGTGTGGATCTCCGCCAAACTGCCGGAGCCAAAATTTGTAGCCAAGAAGAGCGACTGGCGTAGCATCCGGTCTACCGTCATCCGGTGTGATGTAGCGCCCCAGCAGAGGCCGGACGCCCATCACTTTGAATGTATTCACGGTGACGAAGTTTCCGCGCAGACGCAGCGGCTCTCCCGTGCCGGTCCAAAAGACGTCGCTGATCGTGGATGCGATCAGATCTGAAAAGACATGGTTCTGTTCCTTCACCTGGAGATACTGATCTGGAGTTTCAGGGAAGAAATAGAAGTTCCGATCGGGAACGTTGGCGTAAAAACTGTAGAGCGTTTCCGGATGCGCGTAAGGGAACGGATCAAGAATAACCCCATAGATCACGCTGAAAATGGCGGTAGTCGCGCCAATTCCCAAGGCAAGCGAAAGGATAGTGGAGGTCGCAAATCCCGGATCGCGAATCAAATTCCGCGCTCCGAACCGTAGATCCTGAAGGAATTGATCGGCCCACGTCAACATGAAGAACTCCTGAGACGGAATGTTCAAACACAATCTTATTCCCGGATCGCTGGGCGGAATACCACGCGCCCTGAGCAGTCTTACGAGGTCAGCTCAATTGCCGCTCAAAATATAACCTGGACGGGAATACGCCATCGCTCCCGGAACACCCACATCCACTTTGATCTCGTGATAACCGGATTCGCGCAGATCGGGCGAGAAGCTCAAAAGATACATGCTCCTCAATTCCGTTCCAATGATGCCGATCGCGTCCTCAAGCTGCCGTTGTTTGCGAAAGTGAAGCTGAACTCCTCCGGTGCTAGCCGTCAGCACGGAAAAGGCATCTTTGCCGGCCGCGGATTCGGCGCCGCGCTTCAACGCTGGAATCAATTTAGTGAGCTCAGTACTCGCTTCATAGCCGCCTTTATATCCTTGGCTGCCCAGACCTCGCAAGGAGAACGTCTCGGACACAAATTTCTTTCCAAATTCCGGAAGAGCCACGGCATAGATCGATACGTTTTCTCTTTCTGCCTGCTCGGCCAGCTTTGTGACCGATTCCTGACTACCACGATCGTCCGGCTGCCCGATAAACAACAACACTCGCGTACGGGAGCTGGGCCGCTGTTTCAACAACTCGATGGCGCGCAGACCGGCGTCGAGGAGAGGAGCTTGATCGCCTGCTGCTTGAATTGCCTTCAGAACAGCACGCACATCGCCCGATTCGAACCGTTTGGCCAGGGTGATCTGGTCGCCGTACGTCAGAACGGCTACTTCGCCGTCCTCCCCGGCAAGCGACGTATCGATCACGCTTCCGGTTCTTGCGATGAACGGCAGATAGGGACGAGCTTCCTCGTTTGCCTGAATCGCCACGGCGAGCGAAAGCGGTGCCCACTCGATATCCAGATTGATCTTCTGCAAGCGCCCCTTGTCATACAGACGAAAATCACTCGGTTGCAATCCGAAAACGAATCTGCCTTCTTTCGAAAACACCAGCGTTTGAGCAGTGACCAAACGCACCGGCACGCGGATCGCAGTCGGGTTTTGCGCGGAAACGAGCGTGCTCAACTGTAATGCCACAACAGCGAACCCCGAAATCGCTGGCGCGCGCAACTGCGACCTCACACTTCGATCTTATCCGCCCGCGAAGGCATCGTGATCTAATTACGCTGAGGAGATAGAAGATGTGGTCACTGAATAAGGGCCTTGTTGCGGGCTTTCTAACGTGCACTCTCGGCTCGCTGTGGTGTGCTCGATGCGTTGCTCAAGAATCCCAGCAAAGCGCCGATCCCTGGTGGAAGCACGCCGTGATCTACGAGATTTATCCCCGCAGCTTCCAGGATTCGAACGGCGACGGCATCGGGGACCTCAACGGCATCACTCAGCGCCTCGATTACTTGAAAGATTTGGGAGTGGATGCGATCTGGATCGCTCCTTGCTACCCTTCGCCGCAAGTCGATTTCGGCTATGACATCTCCGACTACCAGAACATCGATCCCATGTACGGCACGCTGGCCGATTTCGACCGGCTTACGGCAGAAGCCAAGAAACGCAACATTCGCGTCATTATGGATGCGGTCTTAAACCACACCTCCGACAAGCACGCGTGGTTTACCGAATCGGCAAGCTCCCGCACCAATCCGAAAAGCGATTGGTACGTTTGGCGCGACGGCAAAGGTCCTGGCCAGCCTCCGAATAACTGGCTGAGCACCTTCGGTCACTCCGCCTGGCAGTTCAACCCCAAAAGGGATCAATACTACTATCACTACTTCTATATCCAGCAACCGGACTTGAACTGGCGTAATCCGGAGGTGGAAAACGCAGTGTTCAACATGCTCCGCTTTTGGCTGGACCGCGGAGTCGCCGGATTCCGCCTGGATGCCATCCCGACATTATTCGAAGATCCGTCGCTGAAGGATGAAAAAGTACTCCCGGGAAAGAACAAGTTCGGCGACCCTAACGAATCCACAGAACTGCAGGAAAATCTGTCCGAATGTCACGACGTCATACGACGAATGCGGTCCATGGCCGATACATACCCCGATAACCGCGTACTGATCGGCGAGACGTACTTGCCCAATGTCGAAGAGCTAGACAAGTGGTATGGCGGCGAAAAGCATGATGAATTGGATTTGCCCATGGACATGCAGGTGGGATTTGAGCCCAAGCTCGATGCCAATGAATTTCGCAAACGCATTAGCGACGCCGAGACGAAAATTCATGGGAGCCACCCTCTGTTTGTGTTTGACAATCACGACAACCCACGTTCCGCATACCGCTACGGAGACGGCGTACACAACAAAGCGATAGACCAGATGCTCGCGACCATCCTCTTCACCACGCGCTCAACGGCCCTGATGTATTACGGCGATGAAATCGAAATGCCAACGACGGTACCCACCAGCAAGGCGCAAGTGAAGGATCCCATCGGCATCACCGGTTGGCCGAAAGAGAAGGGCCGCGATGGCGAGCGCACTCCCATGCAGTGGAACGGCTCTACCGCGGCTGGTTTCAGCACCAACCCAAAGACCTGGCTTCCTGTTGCCGCGGATTACAAGCGAGTGAATGTCGAGGCCGAGTCGAAAGACCCCGATTCCATGCTGAATTGGTACAAGAAGCTGATCGCTCTTCGCCGCAGCAATCCTGCGCTTCACGACGGTGAAATGAAGATGCTCGATGTGGGCAATCAGCAGGTGGTCGCGTGGAGCCGCACCGCGCCGGACGGCAAAGTCATCGTCGTGGCGTGCAGCTTCACCGCTCAGCCCCAGGTTGTTTCCTTCGACACCGCGCTCGGCGGATCAGGCAAAACGGCCACGACACTGGCTGCGAGCGGCGGCGCCGGACAGAAAAACGCGGTTAATCTGAATTCCGTTTCTCTCGCCGCTTTCGGCAGTATTGTCGCGGAAGTGAACTGAGAGAATTGAACGTTCGCGAAATCGGACGGCTGCTCAGAAACCGCAAGATCTCTTGCGTCGAGCTGATTCAAGAAACCCTCGCAGACATCTCGAAACGGGATGTCTTCCGATCCCTGATTACGATCACGGCCGATCAGGCTCTCGGCGAGGCGGCGGAGCGCGATCAAGAGCTTGCGCAGGGCATAGACCGAGGCCCGCTTCACGGAATCCCCACCGCACATAAAGACCTGTTCTACACGCGAGGCGTCCTCACCACCGGAGGGTCACTGATCTTCCGCAATTTCGTGCCTGAGTTTAATGCGACCGTCGTCGAAAAGCTGAAAACAGCAGGGGCGATCTCCATCGGCAAAGCGAACCTTCATGAGCTTGCTTATGGCATCACTTCGAAAAACCCGCATTATGGCTTCGTTCTGAATCCTCGAGATGTAACTCGCATCGCGGGTGGCTCGAGTGGTGGCTCTGCGGCTTTGATAGCCGCTGGTTTTATCCCTGTCTCGCTCGGGACCGATACCGGCGGCTCCATTCGCATCCCTGCCTCGTACTGCGGCATCGTGGGCCTGAAACCAACTTATGGGCGGGTCAGCGTGCGCGGCGTTCTGCCCTTGGCTTTCAGCCTTGATCATGTCGGTCCACTTGCGTCCTGCATTGAGGATTGCGCTCTCGTCATGAATGCAATCGCGGGCGACAAGGACGTCGATTTCAATCTCGCGCCCCTACACGATCTGCGAGGTGTAAAAGTGGGCGTTCCGAAAAACTTCTTCTTCGATGGCGTTTCAGAAGAGATCGCTACAGCGGTGAAGAAGAGCATCGCCGAACTCCGCCGCGAAGGCGCTTTTGTTTCGGAAGTGCAAGTCCCTAATCTCCGGGATGCAAATTTCGCGGCCCGCATCGTCCAACTTGCCGAGACAGCCGCGCTCTACGCGCATCACACAGATCCTGCTCTGTTCGGCGAAGATGTTTGGGCGCTGATCCAGCAAGGCAAGACCATCGCGGGTCACGATTACGTGAATGCGCAACGCCTCCGCACCACCTTCCGCCGGGAATTCGATGCTCTCTGGAAAAAAATCGACGTCCTGATTGCGCCGGCCACTCCGATTGCCGCCCCGCACCTGGATGAGACGCGCGTGAGGATCGGAAACGAAGAGGAAGATGTACGCATGGCGTCAACCCGGCTGGTTCGAGCCATGAATTACACCGGTGAACCCGCTTTATCCATGCCCTGCGGCCAAACCTCCGCCGGACTGCCCATCGGATTGCAGTTGATCAGCCGGCCATTCAGTGAGCCAAGGCTGTTGCAGATTGCAAAAACGCTCGAAGCAGTTGTTAGCTGGACGCACTCTCGAGCGGCAGGCCCGAATCTTTGATCGCTCGCCAGCCGCCGTCGAGCGAAATAATATTTCGATAGCCCATTTTCTGAAGATTGTCCGTCGCCAGGGCCGAACGGTATCCACCACCGCAGTAGAGCACCAGCTTCGTGTCCTTATCCGGAAAGGTCGTTTCGATGTCGCGTTCGATAATTCCCTTGCTGAGGTGAATGGCGCCCGCCGCATGAGCGGCTTGCCACTCGTGATCTTCGCGGACATCCACCAGTTGCCCGGCTTGCCCGGTTTCACGGAGCCGCTTGTATTCTTCTATATCGATCTCGTGAATGCGTTTCTTGGCGTCGCTGACTAGCGCCAGAAAGCCCTCGCTATGATGTTTCATCAAATCCTTTCTATTCGAGCGCCGGCCCCGGCGAGTTTTTCCTCGATCCGCTCATAGCCTCGGTCCATGTGGTAGACACGATCAATAATCGTCTCGCCTTGCGCCACCAGCGCAGCTAAAACCAGGGAGGCACTGGCTCGCAAATCCGACGCGAGCACCTGCGCCCCGGTCAGCCGCTCTTCCCCGGCAACAATTGCCTGCCTTCCTTCAATCCGTATGTTGGCGCCCATCCGAGCCAGCTCGAGAGCATGCATGAAGCGATTCTCAAAGATCGTTTCAGTCACGAAGCTGATGCCGTGCGCGGTGGTCATCCAGGCCATGTATTGGGCTTGAAGATCCGTGGCGAAACCCGGATACTCTTCGGTAGTTACATCGATCGCCGTCGGTCTTCCCGAGCAGCGAACCCGAAGCGCCTCTCCATCTTTCTCTTCCACTTCAGCGCCGGCTTGGCGCATCTTGATCGCCAAAGCAGCGACATGTTCCGGCACGCAGTCCTTCACCAGAACGTCACCGCGCGAGATAGCGCCCGCAAGCAGAAAGGTTCCAGCCTCAATCCGGTCGGGAATGATGGTGTGATCGGTCCCATGCAAGCGCTCCACGCCTTGCACTCTGATGATGGGTGTTCCGGCGCCTTCGATCTTCGCGCCCATTTTGACGAGCAGATCGGCCAGATCTTTCACTTCCGGCTCTCGCGCGGCGTTTCGAATCACTGTTTCTCCCCGAGCGAGCACTGCCGCCATCAACACGTCTTCCGTGCCCGTCACGGTGATGCGGTCGAAGTGGATATGGGCGCCACGCAGGCCCTCAGGAGCGTGCGCTTCGACGTACCCATACGACTGCTCGAGAGTCGCGCCGAGCTGCTCCAAAGCTGACACGTGAAGATTGATCGGCCGCGAGCCGATCGCGCACCCTCCCGGCATGGAAACTCGCGCTCGCCCCGTGCGCCCAACCAGCGGCCCCAATACGAGGCTCGAGGCACGCATCGTTTTCACCACCTCATAGGGCGCTTCCGGACGATCCAGTGATTTCGCTTCAACCCTTACCGTCGCGTCATCGTGCGAAACGGACGCGCCCGTGTAGGCGAGCAGGTTTTCCATCGTGAGAATGTCCTTCACCTTCGGGATGCGATGGAGTGTCACCGGCTCCTCTGTCAAAAGACAAGCCGCCAGCGCGGGCAAAGCCGAGTTCTTCGAGCCACTCACGGGAAGTTCCCCGCTTAACGGGATACCCCCCGCAATTTTGAACTTGTCCATGAGTCCGGAATCACTCGCCGAGAGCGAGGCGCAAGCGTCCTTTCGTTGCCGCGAGCCGCGCTTCTGCTTCGCTGCGGGACAGCTTGCATTTCTGCATCAAAATGGCAATTCGCACTGAACCCGCCGCGTCCAGGAGCTGCGATGCTTCATCATAAGACACGCCTGCGACAGCAGCGACGATGCGCCGCCCCCGGTCTGTCAATTTGACGTTCACCGGCTGCACATTCACCATGAAGTTGCTATAAACGTAGCCCAATCGAATCATCGCGCCGGTACTCAACATGTTCAGCACCAGTTTCGTCGCAGTTCCTGCACGCATCCTGGTCGAGCCCGCGATAACTTCGGGTCCCGGAGCGGGAGTGATCGAGATCTCGGCTGCTCTGGCCAGCTCGGAATCTGGCGTGCAACTAAGGCCGATCGTCAATGCACCCATGGATCGGGCATATTCAATCCCACCTAAGACGTACGGCGTCCGCCCGCTCGCAGCGATTCCGACCAAAACATCACCCGCACCGAATTGCCGGTCCGCCAGATCTTGCTTCCCCTGCTTGGGATCGTCCTCCGCTTTCTCAACCGAGTGACGCAACGCGTAATCGCTGCCGGCAATGAGCGCCTGCATCAGCTCAGGAGGTGTATTGAAGGTCGGTGGACATTCCGACGCATCCAGCACGCCGATACGGCCAGACGTACCCGCGCCTATGTAAAAGAGATGGCCGCCGAGCTCAAGCCGTTCAACGATCCCATCCAGAGCAGCCGCAATCTTCGGTATCTCGCGCTCAACTGCAATCGCGACCTCCTGATCCGCCGCATTGATGACCCGCAGCATCTCCTCGGTCGAGAGCAGATCGATAGACGCCGAACTCGGGTTCGCAGCTTCTGTCAAAAGATCGGATCGCATGGCCCTCCTAAAATACGAAAGGCCGGAGGAGCATTCCGCCCCTTCGGCCTCGAATTCCCAATGATCGAATCGCGCTCAGGCGTTGAATGAGCTGCCGCAGCCGCAGGTGGACTTCACGTGCGGATTATTGAATTTGAATCCGGAGCCTTCCAACGTCTCGACGTAATCGACTTCCGCCCCGTCCAGGTACAGCATACTGGCCTGGTCGACAAACACCTTCAGTTCGCCGAATCTATAGGTTTTATCGAGCATGTTCGGCTGATTCTCGAAAGCCATGGAGTAGCTGAATCCAGAGCAGCCGCCCCCCACCACGGCGATGCGCAGCCCGGCTGGTTTGGGTTCCTGCATGTTCAGGATTTCATTAACCTTAGTTACGGCAGTGTCGGTTAGCTGAATCATCAAAGTCTCCTTACAAAGTACGCCCGTTCCTAGTTTACAACCAAAGTGTGCTTTTTGGATGCTCGCTAGACACCTCGGGGTGCGACCCAAAAAAATTCAGAAAAATGTCAAGAAACGCCTGAGATCGGAGGCATACCTGAGTGAGATCTGCTGGACATCGGTAGCGAGCTTGGGTTCACCGACATAAAAATACCTCATTCAGCAGTACGCACCCGGTCATTGTTGCTGGCGAACTCCTCCATCTCACTCGAGGTGAGCCCCTTCCAGGTTCTTCATGGCAATGTTGATTCATCCGCAGCATCCAACGTTCGCCCCACTATTTTTCAGGCTGATGCCGCACTGGACACGACACCCCTTCTCGGGCTCGTTGCGCGTTTGACAATTCATCTGTTTGCAACAGCGGCTAGAGCCGATATACAATTTGGGGGATATCTCCCCCGAACTGTAAAACATTCAGTACAATTCTTGTTTTATGAAGCGCGGGAAAGAGCTGATTGGCGTGGATCTATTCGCAGGGGCGGGCGGCATGAGCCTTGGATTTGAGCAGGCGGGCTTTGATATTGCCGCTTCGGTCGAATATGACCCTATCCATTGCTCGACCCACGAGTTCAATTTCCCCAACTGTGCATCCATCTGCCGCAGCGTAGCCGACATAGACGGACAATACATCCGCAGCAACTCCCGTATTGGAAATGAGGCCGTAGACGTGGTATTTGGAGGCGCGCCGTGTCAGGGTTTTAGCATGATCGGAAAACGCGCCCTCGATGACCCCCGCAACTCCCTCGTGTATCATTTCGTACGCCTCGTTGTCGATCTAAGGGCTTCCTATTTCGTCTTCGAAAACGTGCGCGGCTTAACGATTGGGGAACACAGACGGTTTTTGGAAGAGATCATTCAGGAGCTTCGAAGAAACGGCTATCGTGTCGTCGAGGATTATCAGGTGCTCAACGCAGCCGAGCACGGCGTTCCGCAGGACCGCAAGCGCCTTTTTCTTTTCGGCGCCCGGAAGGGGCTTCCTCTGCCACGCTACCCCAGGCCAACGCATTGTCCGCCAGGGTTGCTTGGAAGCCTTTTTGCAGAACGCACACCGACGGTATGGGATGCCCTCAAAGACCTGCCCGAAGCCGACGATTACGACGAGCTGCTGGAAAGGGATTGGGTCAAAGCAAGCTTTAGGACTCCCAGCGAATATAGTGCTCGCCTGCGAGCCGATTCGTCCGATCCTAACGATCACTCTCGCCCGCGTGAATATGATCCCGCTCTTCTGACATCGAGTCTTAGAACTGTTCACACCGATCTCTCGAAAAAGCGCTTCCTCGAAACAAAGCATGGCGAGACCGAACCGGTTAGCCGCTTTCTGAAGTTGGATCCGAAAGGCATCTGCAATACGATCCGGGCAGGCACAGCGAGTGATCGCGGCGCGTTTACGTCGCCTCGGCCCATCCACCCACACTCACCTCGCTGCATTACGGTGAGGGAGGCCGCTAGGCTTCATTCATATCCTGACTGGTTTCGCTTCCACGTGACAAAATGGCATGGATTCCGACAAATCGGAAACTCGGTGCCTCCCTTGCTGGCCCGTGCCGTTGCCGCAAAAGTAAGGCAGGCGGTAGCCGATGAAGTAGCCCTAGGCGAGCGTCGGCCGATTTCCCTCGGCGATCCCGCCCTACTATCGTTAGACATGTCCGAGGCTGCGGCACGGTATGGCGTACCGTCGAACACCGTACCACAGCGTATCCGGCGCGAGAGCGTTGCGAATGCCTGAGGATCGGATTCACCCTTCAGAGGCTCAAAAAGAAAAAATCTATCGCACCGTCGTTTTGGGACTGTTCGAGAAGCATTACGGAGGAAAAGGCGAACCGTTCGAGTTTGCCCAGAGCGAGTACGATGCGATCTGCAGAGAAAAGGGAGTTCCACAAATCGGCAACAAGCCGGATCTCGTGTATCAGTATCGATTTCGCCGCCCTCTGCCACCTGAAATCGAAGCCCAACAACCGAAGGGAAGGAAATGGGTCATTGAACTCGCAGGCAAGGGGAAGTACAACTTTGTTTTAAGGAAGCTGAAGTGGATAACGCCGACCGAAGGCCTCGTGGAAATTAAGGTGCCCGATCAAACCCCCGAGATCATCAAACAATATGCCAGGACAGATGAACAGGCGCTCCTCGCACGAGTTCGATACAACCGACTTATTGACGTGTTCCTGGGTATTACTACGTCCTCATTGCAAAACCATTTACGAGCAACAGTGAAAGCTCTCAAGAGCAGCCAAATCGAAATCGACGAGCTGTACGTTGGGCTGAATTCGACCGGGACGCACTTCGTGATTCCAGTTCAAGCCAAGGCCGGAGCGGACAACATCGCTGCTGTCCAGGCTCGTCAGGACTTGCTGTACTGCGCGGAGCAATTTCCTCATGCGACATGCAAAGCCGTCAGCGCGCAATTCGTGGATACTCAGAAACAGGACAAAGACTACATCGTGTTGTTCGAGGTGGCTCTAGAAGGACCTGAAGAAGTGGTGTTGGTCCGTGAACGGCGGTATCGTCTCGTTAACCGTAAGGAAATTAGCAGTGCGGACCTGGATTTTTACAAGACCCTCCAGCACGATGAGAGAATCTGAAGCGCAGACTTGGGGCAGAGACTAAGCGATTGAGCCTAAAATAGCGGACCGTGGATCACGTCACGAAAGAAGTGCGTTCCAAGATCATGGCGGCCGTTCATTCGCAAGGGAACACCACGACCGAATTGCCCCTGGCGCGGCTTCTGTGGGCGGCCGGGATTCGTGGATACCGTAAGCACTGGAACGTTCCCGGCAAGCCCGACTTCGCTTGGCCTGGCCGCAAGCTCGCTGTGTTTGTGGACGGCTGCTTTTGGCATGGTTGTCGCTGCAAGTATCTGCCCCGCACGAACACAGAATTCTGGAAGAAGAAGATAGAAAACAACAAGCGGCGTGATCGGCACGTCACCCAAGCTTTGAGACGAAATGGATGGACCGTTCTCAGGATAAGAGAATGCGTCGTGCGAAAACCCGCAACGCTCGCCCGAATCGCACGCGCGCTCGGGAGGCCCCACTGAATTTTCGTAGGAATTTGTCCAACTTTCCCATTCAGGCTATCCAAGGGGCACGTGAGAGGCAGAATACGTACCGACCAAGCTCGCCGTAGAAAACGCATTGGCCAATCCGACGAACCCGTCCTCGTATAGGCGCAAGCAGGCTTGTTCCTTGTCGTCGAGAGATGAGAGCAGGACTTGGCGCTGCGGGAATGTGGAATCCAGGCTCGTGTTCATTCATCTTCACCATGCAGCTTCGGCCCACCCGTTTTCAGGGTCATCCCGCATTGGAAACGAACTTCTTGTGCTCGCTCATCTCGCGTTGGCCAATTCTCTGTCTGCGGCGCCGTGCCCACCATGTATAATCGATCCGCTACTCACATAGGAGGAATTATGAAAATACCCGGCGGGGCCACCCTAAGGACCGTACTATTTATCATGTGCGCGCTCTTGAGCGCATCCGGCACTCGCTTATCGGCGGCGGATGCCTCCGGCAAACTGCTCGGCGCCTATTTCGAAGAATGGAGTATTTACGGCGCCGATTACAATATCGCGAATGTTCAAAGCAGCGGTGCGGCCTGCAAGCTCACGCATCTCCTGTATGCCTTTGCGAACGTCAGCTCGAATCAATGCGCGATTGCGGACTCCTGGGCCGACTACCAGGATCCGAATCTTCCTTCAGTCGACGGCTCACCCTATACAGGCCCGCTTTACGGAAATTTCGCTGCCATCCTTCAATTAAAGTCGTTGCACCCGGACCTGAAAGTTCTGATCTCAATCGGCGGTGCGTCGCCCTCCAATAGCGCAGCGTTTGCGATCGCCGCTGCTTCCGCCAAAACACGTCAGCAACTCGCCGGGTCATGTCTGAATATGTTCATCACCGGCAACATCGCACCGGGCATTTCTGCAGCAGGCCTGTTCGACGGCATCGATCTGGATTGGGAGTTTCCCGCCGCCGCGGACAAGAAGAATTTCACAGCGCTGGTCGAAGAGTTCCGCGCGCAGCTCGACACACTCGGCACGAAAAATGGCAAGCACTACCTATTAACCATCGCCGCGCCTGCCGGCAGCCAGAACTATTCGAATATGGAGCTCGGCAAGGTCGCCGCCCAACTCGATCTCCTCAATATGGAGACATACGATTATCACGGCACATGGGAAACCACGACAAACAACGCCGCGCCTTTATTCCCATCTCCACGGGACCCCAGCGAACCGGAAAACTTCAACATCGAGTCCACCATAGCCGCTTATCTGCAGGCGGGCGTTCCCGCATCGAAAATGTTGCTCGGCATTCCGTTTTACGGCTATGGATGGAAAGGCGTTCCCAGCACAAACAATGGCTTGTACCAGTCATCGACAGGTCCTGCGCCCGCGCCGGCCGGTGATAGCTTGGCAACGGACGGAGTTGCGACGTTCAGAACGCTCGAGACCCTCCCGGGTTTCACGCATTATCGGGACTACTTCAGCCTCTCCGATTTTATTTACAGCCCTACCGAACAGATCTTCTGGTCATATGACGATCCGGGCTCGATCGCCTACAAAATGGCCTACGTGAAACTCCGCGCGGGCGGCCTGGCCGGCGCTTTCGGTTGGGCTCTCAAAGATGATGACGCCCACGCCACACTCATAAACGCCATGGCAGCCGGCTTAGATATTTCCAGCCACTGAACGCGAGTTCCGTCTAGCTAGGATTTCGGATCTACGAGGTGGACTCGCCCCTCTCGACTCCTGTTCGGAAGCATGCGGGCCAGATCGCAGTGTTTGATTTCTCTCTTTAACCAAACTTCGTATGTGGGTCGTCAATAATGAAGATAGAGGTATCTATGGCGGTCGATTTAGCGCAGCAACGGCAGCAAGCTCACGCCTATCTCGATCAGCTTCCACCTGCGCAACTGAGTGCCGTGCGCAGTCTGCGCGAAGCCATGGTGGATCCCGTCGCGCAAGCAATTGCGCACGCTCCTGTCGATGATGAGCCCCTCAGCGAGGAAGACCGCAAGGCTCTTGCCGAAGCACAGCACTGGAGCCGGCAGAATAAGCCGATTCCAGTCGAAACCGTGCTCGCTGATCTCGGGCTGACGATGCGGGACTGGGAGCAGATGGGCAAAATGCCGACCGAAGGACGTGGCTAAGCGCGTTCTCTTCACCGAGCAGGCCAGAGCCGACATTCGCACGATCGAGCAACGCGTCGCCTGGCGAATTCTTAAAACCATCGCGCGCTTT
>JAFASD010000195.1 GCA_019244945.1 Acidobacteriaceae bacterium
CATTGCTCATCTGGATACCTCGATGTCGAGTGCTGCCGAGAGATCGGGCAACAGTCGGGGGTCGGTTTGATCCAATAGGAATCGAGCAGTGAAGGTTTTGACCGTGCTGCCCAATGCCGCCGAGGCAACCGGACTGGCCGAATCAAAACGCGCAGTGAGGCGCAATTGCGGGAAGGCGTCCAAGCGCACGGTGGCCTTCACTCCCGGAACCAGCAAGGCGCCCTCGGGCTCTCCAACCGAGGCCATGACTTGCATTGCGGAAGGATCGAACAGCCGAAGCAGCGGGCTGCCGGGCCACAGTTGATCGCCCTCCTGCGCGTGCCCCATCGAATTGTTTCGCCAGACGTTCTGAAGCGCGACCATGCCAGCAATGGGCGATCGTAACGAGAGTTTTTCGGCATTGTTTTGCGCCCGCTCGACCGCGACTTTCTGCCGGTCTCTTTGCAACTCGAGGATGCGGAGCTCAGCCGCTTCGGCCTGCTCGTGAGAATGGTTCGATTTCTCCAAACTTGCTACATGGGCCGTGGCGTCTTCGAGCTTGATCTGGTTCTTCTGTTGTTCGATATCGCTGAGGATTGGACCTTTGCGGATATCGATGCGCGCCTTCGCGAGATCGGCCTGCGCCTGCTGGAGGTCTGAGGCGCGCTTTTCGGCATTATTGCGATCTTCCGCCTGTTTTTGCTCGACTTGATGCGAAAGGTCGTCGTATTTTGCGCGCGCGTCACGCGCCAGGGTGAGCTGGTTGGTGCGATCAAATTCGGCGATTACATCGCCCTCGCGCACAATCGCGCCATTCGCGATGAGCTTGGTGAGAGTGAGATCGCCGCCTTGCCCTTCGACTCTCGGCACCTGAACGACCATGGAGTGCACGGCCTCAACGGTGCCGCTCAGCCGAACGATACGGCGCGACGGCCCGGCGGGCGCGAGCGGCAAAGCGCTTGATAAGGCGATCAGAAACAGACGGCGTTTCACGCCACTCTCCTTCGCTGAATGAACGTGTTCATTGTAAGGCGTGTCCTTTTAGGACGAAGAAAGGATGAAAGGGGTTGCCTGGTTCACATAAGCAGGACGCTTGGGGGTTGGATTTCGTGCGGGCGCGGAGGGAAAGCGACTCGTAAGTGTGAGAGAATGTTTCACCGCTGACAAGTGAGCGACATTTTCATCAGTTACGCAAGTGCCGACCGCTCCAGGATCAGACCTCTGGTCAACGCGCTCCAGCAGCAGGGATGGTCCGTCTGGTGGGACCGCACCATTCTCGCGGGAAAGACCTTCGATCAGGTGATCGAGGCGGCCTTAGCCGACGCTCGCTGCGTCGTTGTCCTGTGTCTCGGGATTCCATTGCCTCCGACTGGGTTTTGACCGAGGCTGACGAAGCGAAGCGCCGGGGCATCCTGGTTCCTGCGCTGCTCGATCAGGTGACGATCCCATTTGCGTTCAGGAGAATTCACGCGGCTAGCCTGGTTGAGTGGCGCGGAACGCTGCCCAGCCCCGAGTTTGATGAACTGGTGCGCGCCGTGTCCGCGGTTCTGTCGTGCGCCCCTGGACCCGTGCCGCGCTTCCCTGACCTCAGATCGGCTGGCCAAGTGCGGGAAAATCCGAAAGACACTCTCCGCTACGTCTGGATTCCGCCGGGCAAGTTCATGATGGGCTGCTCGCCCGGCGATTCAGAATGCTTTGACGATGAGAAGCCGCCTCATGAAGTAAACATCACGCGTGGATTCTGGATCGGCCAGACGGCCGTGACGCAAGCTGCTTATGAACGTGTGATGAAAAACAACCCGAGCCATTTCAAAGGCAGCGATCTGCCTGTTGAAAATGTGAGCTGGAACGATGCGAAAGCCTACTGCGAAGCTGTGGGAATGCGCCTGCCAACTGAAGCGGAGTGGGAGTATGCAGCCCGCGCAGGAAGCACAGAGGCTCGTTACGCGGCCACCGATCAGGTTGCGTGGTATTCAGGTAATAGCAAGAATCAGACGCATCCCGTGGCTGCGAAGGCTTCCAACGCCTGGGGCCTGTATGACACCTTGGGCAATGTATGGGAATGGATGGAAGATTGGTACGATTCCGGCTATTACAGGCAGAATGTTTCCATCGATCCGTCTGGTCCGAACGCCTCGACTGAAAACAGAAGAGTGCTGCGCGGGGGCTCCTGGTACAGCGTTCCGCGGGTCGTCCGCGTCTCGGACCGTAGCGGGTACGAGCCGGCGATCCGATTCGACGATTTAGGCTTTCGTTGTGCCGGGGAATTGCGTTAAGAGTTTAGTGTTATGTGGGGCGAACCTCCTGGTTTGCAGCCGACCTCCCGGTCGGCTCCGTGGGATGGGACTTCACCCCTTACCGTCCACTATTATTTCGTGACGTTCTATTGTCGTCGTTTTACCCACTGGTACTGCGGCGAACAGAGAGTATTCCGAGCTCGCGGGTCTAAGAGAAGTTCGCCAGCCCACCGTTCCTTCCCTGGACCTCACGCAGGATGGGCGACCGGGAGGTCGCCTGCGGACCAGGAGGTCCACCCCACAAAGGCCATAACGAAAACACATGTGAGCGTGAGACTTCAGCCGGTACCGTCCACTATGATTCGTGACGTTCTACCGTCGTCGTTTACCTCACTGGTATTGCGGCGATCAAGCAGTGTTCTTGACGTGGCGGCTTTACGGAAGTCTGCCGGCTCATCGTTGCTTCTCGGAGACCTCAGTCAGCTCTGGCAGAGCATTCGCAATACTGGATCGGCTGCTTGAGGAGACCCGTACGGGTCCGTTTTATTTGCGGCAAGCTGTCATTGCGGACATGGTTGTCGAGATCCTTTTTCACAATTCGAACGTGCTGGGGCGCTACACGCTGGACGCGTTCGCTGTGATGCCGAATCACATTCATCTCCTGGTCAGCCCGCATGTGCCACTTCCCCAAGTTACGAAAGCTCTGAAAAGCTACACCGCTAAGAGGGCAAACGAAATGCTGGGGAGGACGGGAAATGCTTTCTGGCAAGAGGAAAGCTATGATCATCTCGTTCGAGGCGCAGCAGAAGGGGAGCGCATCCGATCGTATATCGAACAGAACCCAGTCCGAGCGGGTTTGGTGCACGAAGCCAGCGAGTATCGGTGGTCCAGCGCGGGATGGGCGACCGGGAGGTCGCCCGCGGACCAGGAGGTCCGTCCCACAAGACGGTAAAATTTCGGGTCAGCCTACCCGATACCAGGTCACTACCGTGCCGTCGAGGCAGACTCCCGTCAAGAACTCGGGCGTGACTTGGTTGAAGTTGATGTTCAGCATGAAAGGCCACATCCGCCACGCCGCTGCTGTCTGGCCCATTAGCGAGAGCATTCCATTCGGCATGATTTGCCAATTGCCGCTGACGTTGCCGCTTATGTAAGCCGAAGTGAATTGCCCGCGCATGGTGCCGTTGGGATAGATCTCCAGATACGTGCGTCCTACCACGGAGACAATGTTCCAGCGTGCGCATATGAGCTCTTTAAGCGGCGGGTCGGGGGGCTGTGGCGGCGGCTCCGATACGCCCAGATCATGCCCGAGCGCGTCTAAGACCTGCTGCAGAGCTTTTTCAAAGGGAACATCGGCGAAAACGATCCGTTGTTGCCGGCTCAGCACGAGATCGACGCCGGGCGGGAGCTCGCAAGTCTCGTACAGGACAGGAAAAATAGGACGGTTCTTTTCCTTTGCCAGGTACAACTCGTCGTCGACGTTTTCTGAGACTGTCGAGCGGGAAGAAAGGATCAGCAGGAAGGCGCGGCAATTGCGGATCGCGTCGCTGATGTCCCTGCGCCAGTCGGAGCCGCCTTTGATCTCGGAGCGATCTACCCATACTCCCACGCCTTTCTCTTCCAGGCTCTTCGTCAGCTTGTCAGCGAAATCAGAATCTTGCCGCGAGTAACTGATGAAAACCTTGCTCACGTGTCGCTTTCACTTATGATACGCAAGAATCATGAGGTGCCGCTGTCATGCCGATTATTTAAGTCGCGGTATCCATCGAGGCACATTCCGGCAGTACTGCTCAAAAGCTTTGCCGTACTTGCTTCTAAGCGTAGGCTCCTCATAGAAAAGTACGAATAAGTGGAATCCAACGGCAACGCAGACCAAGTAAATGCTCAGTTCCCAACATCGGAATAGGACAGTCTGCCCGGCAATCAGAGTTAAGACGCCCAAGTACATGGGATTCCGAACGTAGCGATACAGGCCTTGCAT
>JAFASD010000283.1 GCA_019244945.1 Acidobacteriaceae bacterium
AATGCTGAGGCGCCGGCTACCTAATCCGACTTGATAAGATTCCGCCCGGCGCCGATGTTCAAAGGATCGCCAGGGAGCTGCTGGCGCCACACCCGCGCCATTTCGAACGGGAGACAACCCCACAAAACCCCAATCGTTCGGACCGCGGTGGCTGACTCTGTGGGTGGCCTTCCAGAGCAGATCGGGATCCACGCCGCATCCGGTCGGATTCACCAAGCCAAAGATTCCACACATAACTAGTTAGTTAAGGAAGCAAGAATTGCAAAATGAGTTAGCAGTGAAGCGGAAATAACAGATCAGGGTATGAACACGCCGTATAACTTCACGTAGGCATCCGGTCCCAAGATGTATTTGGGAACCGAGAGAAAGGCCTCCTTTGCCCGCCTGGCCAAAAGACCCTTGCCTTGGAAGAGAAGGTCAAAGTCGGAAACATCCATTCCTCTCCTGACCACCATTCGCGATAGGCAGTATGGATCGGTGACGCCTATTTTGTTGAAGCCTGGTTGGCTCGTCGTGACGGAAAGGTAACCCGATTCCTTCGCAAGGTTAGCAGCCCGACGGCTCCAGAAACCTCCCGGGCAGGAGAAGTGATCGACGCGAGCACCGAGAATCTGCTCCAGTACCTTTTTCGAATGAACCATCTCGTATTCAAGTTCGCTATCGCGGAGCCGCGGAATGAAACGGTGACTCATCGTATGGCAGCCGATCTCAAAACCGCGAGCGTGGAGTTCGCGCACCTGGTTATGAGAGAGATAGCCTTCCCTGCCGAGCCACCCAACCACCACATAGAAAGTCGCATTGAAACCGTGCTCCTCGAACGCAGGCGCCGCTGCTAAGAGATCCGAATTGGCACCGTCATCGAAGGTGATCGCGATACTCGAAGCAGAGTCATAATCGCCCGAAAGCGCTTCACCGACACTGATTCCGCGCACGCCGCGATCTTTCAGATGCTGGAGATGAGTTCGAAGCTCCGCTTGCGGCACTGCGTAAGCAGTGTGGCCGCTGAAATCGCGGCAAAGCGGGCGCCCGGGCATATCGATCTCGTGATACATCAAGAAAGGCATGCCTCGATCCGAGACCCGATTTTTCTCTAATTGGCCCGCCAGATGTCTTTTCAGTTCACCCGTCTGTGTCTCACTGCTGTTCATCTCTGTTTTAGTCCCAATCATGAAGTCGATGATTTACCACAATCAACTAACTAGCTGCCCGGTTTCACTCTGCGATCTATGTTGATCGCCTCTCATCGCAGAGAAAGGCACGCTAAGCTCGTGCCCTCAATGTGACGAAGCCCGCCGAAATCGCCGCCCTTTGAGTAGAACTCATTGAGTGCTCTTGTTACTCCGGGCCAGCAGACACCATAATCGTGCCACAGAATGAGTCCCTTCCCGTTGCGTAACAGGCGCAGTGCAATCCCGGTATCGTTCACGGCATATTCGTAAGAGTGCGAACCGTCTACAAACACCAGATCGACTGACCCGTAAAATGGCGTGAAGTCGAACGAAGCCGAATCTCCGTACAGCTGAGTAATTTTCTTCCGGCAATCTGCGTTGAGAAAACGCAGTCTTGTTCCATTCACTCCATTTGTGGCACTACTGGGCATGAAGGGAATATCCGAGGCCTCCACCGGCAGAGCTGTTTCTGTCTTATTCTCCTTAGGAAGATCCAAAGTATAAACTTCGCAATCATCCCCTGAATTGGCCGCCAGGTTCGTAGTTGTTCTTCCGTCGAAGGTGCCGATTTCCAGCATCGTTTTCGGCTTGAACTGCAACGCCAGATTGTCGATGATGAGTAACTCGAGTAAGGAGATGTTTCCGTCTGCGGCTAATGGCTCGCGCACCTGAACTGCAATGTTCGGATCGAGTATCTCGGACACCGCAATCTTTGGAACGAGCGGAGGGACGCTTTCCTGGAAATATCCGAAGTGGTCGCAAATCGTGCTAATTAGCGATCGACCTTTGGACGAAAAGCTGCCTACCGTGAACGCGTAGGCGGAGTATGCGGACGCGTGAAGATAGCGGTCAACGAAGGAAGCCAATCTATTCTGTGATGTCTGCATACTCTCTCTTCACTCACTGTTCCTTAACGGAATCGATATGCATCACCACGCCGAAGCCGCTTTTGCATTTATCCAGCGCGCGAATCAACCACCGCGGATATAGTTTCTGCGCTGTTTTCACAATGAAATTGTTCTGATACTTCGGACCCAACTTAATGTTCAGCAGATCGCCATCATGGAGGTAGAGCTTCACGCGACAATCTTTCCAGCCGGCCTGCCGCATAAGCTGCCGAGCCTCAGGAACGGAATACACCTTAGTGCCTGGGCTTTCCAAGTGATTGAACACCACCTGTTTGAGAGACTTCCAGGGGCGGAGTTTGAAAAGGGCGTGATAAACCCAAAGGTTGATAGCTACCCAGGAGGGTGAATGATAAATCATGCATTTGAAGTGCCCCCCTTTTCGCAAGACTCGCCGGGCTTCCTGAAAAGCCTTCGGCGTATCCGGCGTGTGATGCAGCACGCCGTAGGAATAAACCACATCGAAGCTTTCGTCTTCGAACGGAAGTTGCTCCGCATCCGCGGTAAGCAGACGATATGAAGTCTCCGGGTGACCGTCAAGTTCTAAGTACTCTCGCGTTAGTTCGATAGCCTGCGTTGTGAAGTCCACGCCCGTGGCAATCGCGCCGTTGCGCACCCAGTTACAAAAATCAACGCCCGCACCCACTCCAATCTCCAGAACCTTCAGTCCCCGGGCGGTGTCAAATCGCGCAAATCCCCAGATATTGGGCAGCGAGATATATCTACCCTCTTCTAACTCTTTGAAGTAAAGCAGCCGGTCTGGGTTAGAGGCATAGCGCGTATCGCAAGGCTCTTCGTCCCAGTAAGCCGCAACTTTCGATTTCAGATCCAATTTTTTTGAAGACTGTTCTTCCTTTACAATCACTTGTTCAGACACTCCTTCGAACTTATGTTTCGGCGCATGGCGTGAGCTGTTATGCCGCCCCGCGCAACTGCTCCGTATTTCCCAAGCAGATTTTGCTTCAACTCAAAAGCGCCCGCTGCCGTTTGCCGCAGTTTTTCCACGAATGCGAATCGGGATTTGCGAAACCAGGGGAGAGGAATGGATTGGCCTCCCAGCTTCTCCTTGAATGGAGTTCTAGGTCCCCAATTAAGGCTATCCATCCCCTGTTCCTTCCAATGACGAATTGCATACCAGTGAATCGCTTCATTAGGAATCAGGTGCTGCTTCGAACGGAAACTCGCGTTCCCCCAAAATTCAGCAACTTTATTCATGGCAGCGTAAATGCCTGTCCCGATACATTGCCCCTCGGGATCGCGCGCTCGCAGCAGCAGTAAGCGGCCGGTCGGCAAGAGATGTTGAATGAGCTTTCTTGTGCGCTCGCGATCAAAGCTTGGAACTAGTCCTTGTTTGGCGAATACGTCCGTAAGTTGATCGAAGTAGTCATCGGCGAAATGTTCGTCGCGAGTCTTCTCGATTTGGACGCCATTCTTTTCAGCCTTTCGTATTTTTCGCCGGCATTCGGAGGTGAGGCTACTGAAAACCTCCTCTTCAGACCCTCCCAGGTCCGTCTGCAGGCAATCGTAGGTAATACACGAAAAACCAACTCTCAGCCCGTCTGCCGGCCTGCTATAACGGTCCGCCACCTCCAGGTGCAGGCATTTCAAATCCTGAAAGGCGAACCGTTCCAGCGCTTCGAGAGCTCGCCACCGCTCTACTCCGGGCAAGAGATTGAAACCCATCGAAGGGGTCGTCCACCCGGGAAACGGACTGCCCAAAAGCCGAACGCCGAACCTTCGAAACATGAGTCCGTTGAAATAGCCGACGGTGCTCGATCCATCGCACAATTCCGCAACGACGGGTGTGGCCTGTTGAGTCTCGGCCAAGAACTCCAGCCATTCGCGCGATTGAAATACTAGGCGGTCTTCGAAACCGTCCAGTTTCTCCCAATCCACTTGGGATTTGTTTATTTGTTGAAATTTCATTTCAGAAAGTGCCGGTCGCCGATTTTCCTAACCCGCACTAGCTCCACGAAGGAGCGCGATCTGAGCCAGCGTCCTTATTTCTGTAAATCGTGTATAAGTCGGTTACACGAACAACTTCCATCATTTCGGAATCTGCGATAAGATCGTGGCACACTGGATTGTAATAGACCAGATAGATTCTTCTTGGATTCTGCCGCAACGACTCACTCAAGTTCAGCAGTAGCTTCGAAATGAGCGGGGCCTTGAATGGATTGAAGAGGAAAATGAGAGTATTTTCCGCAGGGAGTTCATAAGCTACGGCATCATCGCAATGAGATTCTATGGCGCGGCACTCTTGCGTCGCGCTCCGGTAAGCTCGGATGTTCGTTTCCGCTATGCAGTGCAATTCGGGCGAAACCTCTACTCCAATGATTCGCTTAAACGGGAACTCTGACGCGATTAGAAGAGTCCTTCCCTTGCCGGAACCGAGGTCCAGAAAGATGAAGTCCTCGTATGCAATTCGAAGATCCCCTAAAATCTTTCTGAGCGTCCGTATTTTAGTGGGCTGGTATCCGAGATTGTCCCCCGGCTGATTCGTCACCGTGAGAACATGTTGCCGATCGCTCATGGTTTCGAGGGTTTGAATTCCGAACTTTCTATCGAAGCGAATCTCTTCGACTTCCGCCGCGCAACTCTTCAGGGTTCCGAGGAATCCTTTCCGGCGAATGGAATCCACAAGTTTGGCAGTCACCAACTTGGCTGAAGGCAGCATATCTACCGGTTCTCGGGTTTGCAACGCTGTTACCGGATTTGGTGCGTTCTGTGCGCCATTGGAATTGCTGCGCGGGAGACGGATGCCTCGGCGCGCCAGTCTCGACGAGCACGATACTGCGCGAGAGCGCTTGCCGAGCGAAATCTGCGCGTGAACATCCCAACAACGATAAGATGAGCCACGCCGGTAATTCCAAACGTAAAGATGAAGGTATACATCAGTGTAGTAATGCCCGCCTCGGGCGAGAGTCCCCCGAATAAAGCAAAGCAGACATACGCGATATGCCACTGAAGCGAGCTCTGTGTCCCTGCGGCGTATTTACGAAGCACGCCCAGTAGAAAGCCCACGATGATCAGGTAGGCAGTTAGGGTGTAGAATCCGTTGTCAGCAAAGACAGAGCCAACGAGCTCGATCGATGGAGTCTCCTCTTTGTATGTGTGCTTATCGGCATGAATCATGAACCCCAAGCCTTTGGTCGGCTGGTCTCTCTTTTCTGTATTAATGTCTCGGGGAACCCAAGCTTCTGTTAGCGCGAACATGCCCTCGCGATAACCTCTGAAAAGGTATTGATATTTGGGAAGAAGATTGACGAACTCACAGTAGCCCCGGTAAAGCCCCTGGTCGCCCCATCTCGCTTCGATCGGGCCGACAATGCTTCCGCTTAGATTCTTCCAAGTAAAAGCCGTCTCTTTAATGAGACTGAATTTGACGCCGATCCCTAATACACTCAGAGCTGCGAGAGCCAGAACGACGCGAGGTTTCGCAATGGACCGAAATCGGCTTGGATTGTAGGTATAGAGCGTGATCGCTGCAAATAGAACGGCGATCTCTGCTCCTCCTTTATTGGCTTTCAGAAAGAACTCTGCCAGCACCATGGCAAACAGGACGAACGACAATCGCAGCCAGGTCTTCCCCCAGCCTGCCATTATCAGCGCCAACCCAAACACGGCCACATCAGCGCCTCTGTACCAGAACCCTCCGGACTTACCCGGATCTCCGCCTCTGAAATTGTCCAGCGTCGAGAAATAACTGACTGCGTTGTATGCCCCCGTCAAATAAATCGCAATCGCAGACATAATAAGCCCAACTACGAGCAAGGCCATGCCCGTATAAGCTACAAAGTCCAACTCATCTGCAGAACATTGACGGGTGATTGGCTGGGGCTTAGAGTTCCCGAGATAGAGGCCAGCCATAAGGACAAGCAGGGCAACGATGTGAACGACGGTCGGATACGCGCGGAAGTTGAACTCGGCAGCACCGAGCACGAGAGTCTCCGGCTGAACAAAGTAATCGAACAAGAGTTTCAGGTTGTCAGTGAGAACTGCTGCGCCGATGTAGGCCGCGCAGTACCCTTCCACCGAAGCCAAACCCTGTCTTCTGATAATCCAAAAGATCAGGGCCAGATTACAAAATGAAAGGACGATGAATTGAAAAATATCCATGCGGCTTAGATAATACTAGTGGTGTTCGACAGATACTCCCGAGCTTCCTAAACGCAAACTGGCGCGTAATCCGTCGCTGTGCCCGAAGCACACTGAACATCGAACAGAATGCTTTTCGCGATTGCTTCCAGGTTTCCCTTGTCCAGAATGCGAGGGTCGCACATAGCATCCCCCCAGAAAAATGTATGTGCGGTGGAAAGAACCGACCAGATGAACTTCAGCACCTGCT
Organism: Acidobacteriaceae bacterium; assembly: GCA_019244945.1. GTDB lineage: Bacteria > Acidobacteriota > Terriglobia > Bryobacterales > Bryobacteraceae > Bog-105. The sequence goes on from JAFASD010000283.1 coordinate 6,423, forward strand.
CACGATTGGGTCGGAAATCCTTGATGGCTTCTGTGATAAGTCCCGGAAGATCGGATATGTTCTCGCATTTATAAACGAGCTCAAAGTAACCATAGCAGAGCGGCCCGAAGGCGATTACCGGTCTTTCATAAAGAATGTTTTCCCATGCGGTGGTGCCCGTAATCGTCAGACTTACATCTGAACTGAGGATTAAATCATGGCTGTCAACGGATGGTGACAGCAGATCCACATTGTAGAAACTCTGGAAACGCCGGTAATAGCTAAGCTTTCGCTCGCCCTTCATCGCAGGATGCTCTTTGACCATCACCCGGTACCCCATAGGCACGCTCTTGGCGAGATTTTCGATCAAGGCAGGCTGATCGGTATAGAAAGGCGCACGGACATCCGTCGTATATTCCGGCTGCATGTGCAGTGGAAAATAAACTTTTCTTCCTGCGGGAACTGCCGTTTTGAAAACTAACTTTTCATAAGTGACGTGCCGAATGAGACGCATCGCATCCAGTAACACGGGTTCCCAAGGCGGCGTGCCGTGATACGATCCCACTTCGAAATAGCCATCCTCGAGATATGTTTGGATACGGAACGGAATTCTTTTCAATCGCTTTCCGATCTGATCGAAATCGACGTGAAAAGGGGAACGCAGTGCTCCGCCCAAGAATGGCGGCTTGGCTTTTTTTGTTCGAAATCCTTCGAGGAAATTCGCGGCGGTAGTGGCTTGATCTCTCGTCAGATCTTTGTGTTTCATCTCTCGATAAACGGCTTCCGCCGCCTGCCACCGCCCTTGAGGGTCTCGATCGAAGAACACGCGAGTGCCTAACGGCGTGATGGACGGAAACAAATACGGAATGTTCAGGTGAGTTGCCATGGAACAGCACACCCATTCCGTCGCGCTGGCAATTTCTCCGACGATCGCATCTGGTTGAACTTCGCTGAGTAAGTCTTTCCAAAAGGTAACGATGCCCGCCATGATTTTGACGACCCGCTCGAACGGATACTGCTTGATAATGCGGTCTGAATAGACCATGGCGTTGAGAGTCTCCGCAAAGTCGGTTTCTTGGAGAGATCGGATGCACTCTTCCATGTCGTGCTCTCGTACAAACTTCTTCAGGTAAGCCGCTAGATTATGTATCTCCTGAAACGCTCCGCTTGCTCGCATCATTCGCGAGGACGGACCTGTGAACGTCATTGCCTCGACGTCACATCCAAATTGTGAACGAAGCAGGGCGCCTAGAGCGGGAAACCAGTAGCGATATTCGCTCTTACAGATGAGCAGTATCTTCATCAGGTATTTTCTATCCTAATCGGCTCGTGGAAACCGGACCGCGCCGCCTCAGTAGGGCAGCTTGAAACAATTTCAGATCGCTCGCGCGGAGATATCGGGTCATAACCAGAGCCAGAATAAACATGCCAGAACCCGCAATCAGACGCAGGCATGACTGTAATCCTCCAAGCTGCACAGTGTGTGGCCAGAGCGCCATGACGAGAAACGGCGCGCCGAAAGCAATCGCGTTCTGCAGCAGCCAGATCGAGCGAAAACTTTCACGGAATAATTGCCAGTGCATTCCGATGACCACGAAAGCGCCGCCGCCCGTTGCGACAAGCTGGCTCACCGCCGCTCCGGCGATTCCCATTCGTGGCAGCAGCAGCACGTCCAGCAAAACTATTACAGCCCCACTTGCGATCCAGAAGAAACTATAAGACCAAACTTTAAGGTGTACAGCGAAGATAACGCTGTAGAGCATCACAATTGCCATGAAAATACCTTGGATTCCGAGGATCGCAAGCGTGACGCTGCCGGAGGTGAAATCACGTGAACTCAGAAGCCTTAACACGTCAGCCGGGAATGCCGCGAGCAGAGCAGCAGCTCCTACCGAGATTCCAAACACAAATTTCTGGATTCCGGAGAATCTTTCCGAAAATTCCCGCGGATGGCCGGAATCGTAAAGGGCCGACAGATCCGGAAACAGCACGTCGTTTATCGGTCCGACCAGAAAAAACGCCAGTGCCGAGATGGTGAAGCAAACGCTATAGATTCCAACCTGTTTCAGGTCAAGAAAGTAACTCACTAAGTAACGGTCGGCGCTAACGGATAGAGAATAAGCCAAACCTCCCGGGATTAGTGGCAAGCCGAAGCCAAGGTATTTTTTCATCACGGCCTTGCTGGGAGTAACAAAACGGATTCCTCGGTACCCAATCAGGTAAATCACGCCGGAAACTGCACCCAGAATGCCGCATGTAAGATACGTCACCGCCACCGGGTTGACCCTGGCGAGCCACCACCCGATGAACACCGTTGCCACGATCTCCGGCAGCAAGCGCGAGAGAGTCAAGATAGCCCAGTTACGGTTCAATCTTCGCGCGCGCAGAAAACTTTTCGCTAATTCAAACAAGCACTCAAAGGGAAGCGCCGCGGCAAGCAACAGAATCAAGATTCGGGCGTGCTTATCGTGAAAAATGGAAGCCGCACCCCAATTTGAGAAGCCCACAATGACCATTCCGCAAACCAGGGCGGTAACAGCTACCATGCTGAAGACCGTAGAAACTGATCTATCTATCTCTGCGCTCGTCCTCTCGCCAGAGAGAAATCGCATCATGGCGGAGCCAACATTCAAGCTGC
>JAFASD010000371.1 GCA_019244945.1 Acidobacteriaceae bacterium
CAAACCTTCATCCGTCGACCATTCCATTGACGCCTGGAACTGCTCCGCAGAGTCTTACTGTCGCGCCTGCCGATGCGGCTTCGCCTTCGAAGTCCGGAGCAACCGTCCCGGCCCCAACAAACGAGAAGAAGTAGTTTTTGCATTAGCGGCGCAGCGAACTCACTTTGGCTCACTGAGCGGCTCACGATAGCGCTAGATTTGCATCCCAGCGTGCGGGTGCTGGACCTCGGCTGCGGGCGGGCAGCATCGTCGATTTTTCTGCGCCGCGAGTTCGGCGTGCAAGTTTGGGCAACCGACCTGTGGTTCAGCGTCTCGGAGAACATCGAGCGAATCCGGGATGCCGGCGTCGAGGATGGTGTGTTCCCGATCCACGCCGATGCCAGGTCGCTGCCCTTCGCCGCGGAGTTTTTCGATGCCATCGTATGTATCGATTCCTTCTACTACTACGGGACCGACGACCTGTACCTGAACTACCTCGCTCGGTTTGTGAAGCCTGGAGGGGCTGTTGGAATTGCGGGAGCTGGGCTGGTGCGGGAGATCGAAGGTCCACTTCCCGAGCATCTTCGCGAATGGTGGACCCAGGACCTCTGGTGTCTGCATTCCGCGGCCTGGTGGCGCCAACACTGGGAACGAACAGACATCCTAGACATTGAACTCTGCGACACCATGGCCGAGGGCTGGCGACTGTGGTTGGACTGGCACAAGGTGATTGCACCGGACAATGCATCGGAAATCAAGGCGCTGGAAGCCGATCGGGGCAGCTACCTCGGATACGTTCGCCTCGTGGGTCGCCGCAATGGCCGAACAAAGCTGGCCGATCACGTTGTGTCGCTGCCCGCGAAGTACACGAAAAGACCTTTGCTACGACGCGAGGAGTAGGGATTGCCTCAGGGATATGGCGTTCAACTAGCCGCACCTTCCAGGAAAGATCCTGACCGACGTAGCGTTTACCGGAGAGGGCAACTAGTCCGAAACGCAACTGGCTACGAACAGGAAAGCTGAAGCCGCGCTATCCCACATCGGGTTCGCGGGCCGCGCGAGCCGAGCGTCCGGTGCCCATCGGAGCGTATCGATGCCCCACAGATTTCTCCGACGAGGCGTCTTTATAAGGGATTCCGCGTTCGGGGCATTCACAGACACCTTCGCTTTTCTCTCCTCAACCGTTTCAGCACCTTAGGCCGGAATTTTGCCGCAGGCCCACCTACGTGGTCTTTTCCCTGTGCTATTTTCCAACCGGGGCAAGGACGGTCATGCGCCATTTCCTGCCCATTTTCTTTTTGGAGGCAAGTCATGACGTCCCGTCAGGCTCGAAGAGAACGCCGCGAGGCCGATCGCAAAGCAAAGAAAGCGGCCCGCAAAGCCGCCCTAAATCATCCCGCTCTGCCCGTTTCTGTGGAGGACGAGTTTTCGCCCGAGCTTCTTGCCCAAGCCCGCGCGGTTCGGGAACGCATCGCCCGGCGCGCCGGCCTCAGCCCACACCCTTGCCCCCAACCCCCGGCGCAGAACGCAGCCCCGCCCGCCGAAGCACTTCGCACCCGCTCGGAAATCAACCGAGCCAACGCCGCTCACTCTACTGGCCCGCGCAGCCCGGAGGGCAAAGTAACTTCGTCCCGTAATTCGCTGAAACACGGTTTGGCCTCAGGCGAAATCATCATCTCCGGCGAAGATCCCGCCGCTTTCGACGCTCTCCTTCACGACCTATTAGAAGAGCATCACCCCGCCAACACAACCGAAGAAATGCTGATTCACGAGATGGCCCAGTCCTACTGGCTCACTCAACGCGCCCTTCGCCTCCAAAACGAGTGCTTTACGGCCGACGGCATTCACGAAAAACGCCTGGCTCTCTTTCTGCGGTATCAAACCACCCACCAACGCGCCTTCCACAAAGCGCTCAACACGCTCATCGGCCTTCAGAAAAGCCGATTGCGTCAAAGCCGTGGCTTCGTTTCGCAGCATCGAACCGCACTAGACCCGCAACGTGGCTTCGTTTCGCAAACTGCCGCTCAACCCAACAAATCATCGGCCTGTTCCGGCCCCGAATGTCCCGAAACGGACCAACTAGCCACGCGAGCCGCCTGAAAATCCCTCTCCTCGACGCGCTTTTGATCATCTTCCATGGGTTTTTTGGGATCTCCAGGTCCTCGGTGTCTGCGCCAGGCCATCTATTACGACGCTTTTACAATCGCCCAACATCTCCTCCCCATTTCAGACCTTATGATCATGTTGTCCGCCGCAATTGAGCGCTGAAATGACAAACGAGTACATACAAGAACAATCAACACCAGCTCCTCTTGACCGCCGGGCGTTCTTAGAACGCACTATCTACACCCTGATGTCTCTCATAGCCGGCGCCGTAAGTATCACCTCGGCTCTGTATCTCCTCCGGCCTCCCAAAAATCAATCACGAAGCGATTGGGCCGATGCCGGCGATCTGCGCGATTTCAAGCCTGGCGTACCCAAACAGATTACTTTTGAGCGAAATCACACCGACGGCTGGCGCGCTTTCGCAGGCAAAGACAGCGTTTGGGTGGTCAAGAACCCGGATGATAGTGTCACGGCCTTCGTCCCGTCCTGCACTCATCTCGGTTGTGCCTATGCATGGCAAGCCCGGCGCGGCGCTTTTGTTTGTCCGTGCCATGGCTCCGTATTTTCCCAAACTGGGCAGGTCATTACTGGTCCAGCCCCGCGGCCGCTCGACCGCTATCAAATAGAACAAACCGGCTCCAGATTGCGAATCGGACCAATACTAAAGAGTTCGTAGTTAGTAAATGTGAATACGTTAGTGCAACAAACCATCGGCTGGGTCGATAACCGTACTGGCTTGCGGACGGCGATCCGAAAGTTTTTCCTGGAAGATGTTCCTGCTTCCACAGGCTGGCCACAAGTCTTCGGAAGCGTCGCACTGTTCCTATTACTAAATCAGGCACTCACCGGCATTCTTCTCGCGTTCAACTACAGCCCCGGCCCGGGGGATGCCTACAGCAGCCTCACATATATCATTCACCAGGTGGCCGCCGGTCACCTGATGCGCGGTCTGCATCATTGGGGCTCGACTTTGATGATCATCGTAGTCGCCTGCCATATGCTTCAGGTCTTTGTCTATGGCGCCTACAAAAAACCGCGCGAAGTCACCTGGGCTCTCGGCGTTGTGTTGCTTTTGATCACTTTAGGTTTCGGACTTACAGGCTATTTGCTGCCATGGGACAACAAAGCGTATTGGGGCACTGTTGTAACGACTCAGATAACGCAACAAGTTCCATTTGCAGGTGCTTACATAAGCACTCTCATTGGCGCGGCGAACGGTGTAGGAGCGCTCACCTTTGCGCGCTTTTATGCCTTGCACACCTTAGTCCTGCCGGCACTCATGATCTTCACCGTCGCTGCGCATCTTACTCTTGTTCGGCGCCACGGAGTTGCTCCAGCCGCCCCTGACGACCAACACAAGCGGCCATTCTATCCGCATCAACTCTTTCATGATGTCGTCGCCATATTTATCGCCTTCTTAGCTCTCTTCCTCGCTGCGGCCCTTATCGACGTACCGCTGGAACGCATGGCTGACCCAACCGACACAACCTATGTCCCTCGGCCCGAATGGTATTTTCTGTTTCTCTTCCAATCACTCAAATTCTTCCACGGGCCATTTGAGGTCGTCGGCAGTGTCGGCCTTCCGACCGTCGCAATACTCGCCATGCTTGCCATTCCGTTCATAGATCGAGGCCGCATGCGTAAGCTCACGGAGCGCACCGCCGCAATCGCTGTTGCCATTCTCACCATTGCCGGCTGGAGCAGTTTGACCCTCGCTGCCGTCGCGAGCACACCCGCCTCACTAACTTCGCCACCCCCGACTGCTCTCGATAGTAAGCTGGTCGCCAAAGGCGCCGTCCTGTACGTCAAAGCTGGATGCGACAGCTGTCACCAGGTCAATGGAGTCGGCGGCCATATAGGCCCGGCACTCAACCGCGTCGCGAAACGCCGTTCCAAGGAATGGATTGAAAGGCACTTTGTAGCTCCGGGTGCCCTCTCGCCGGGTTCCATCATGCCACCTTACAGATTCCCCAAGGAGGATCAGGATGCGCTTGTCACCTATCTGTTTTCACTGCCGGATTGATCGCCCGTGCTTCAGCCTGCGCCTGCTGCTTCCACTTGCATTACTCGGAATCGTATCTTGCTCATTCGCGCAAACCTCCGTTGACGGCGCACAGAATCAATCCCTTTTCAACCAGTTCGCGCCCAATCGCGCCCAACAGGCTCAGATCGACGGCGCATCGCCCGGCGACCCGTCACAGCTCTGTCTCGACGAATTTGGGTATCCTGCAGCTTGCTCTTCCGTCACCACTCGATATGGCAGCGGTTTGGATGGATATTTAAATCCGTCCATGTCAACGGCGCCCGGTAGTGTTTCCGGTTACTCTCCTTCGACAAACGCTCCCTCCAACGAGCCACTTCGCAACACCATTCCTTATCCCAACGCTGCCCAATACCGCGTCAAAGAACCTCTCAACGAATTCCAGCGCTATGTCGCCGCTTCCATCGGACAATTTCTTCCTATCTTCGGAGCTTCTCTCTTCGAACAAGTCCCGGCCACCTTTGCACCCGTCGACCGCATGCCGGTTAGCCCCGATTACGTGATCGGGCCGGGCGACGAGCTGCAGATTACAACCTGGGGACAAGTCAACTTCTCGCGCCATGTGGTTGTCGACCGGACCGGTCAGGTGTATTTGCCCGATGTAGGGCAAATCGCAGTCGCCGGTTTGAAATACGTCGATGCGATACCTGCCTTCAGGACAAACATCGCTCGCCTTTATAAGAACTTCGATTTGAGCGTGACCATGGGCCGGCTTCGCTCGATCCAAATCTTCGTGGTCGGTGAGGCCCGCCGTCCCGGCAGTTACACCGTCAGCTCGTTGAGCACTCTGGTGAACGCTGTGTTCGCCTCTGGTGGCCCTTCGTCGCGCGGTTCCATGCGAATCATCGAGCTCAAACGCGGCGACCAGACCGTTCGCCGCTTCGATCTTTACGATCTACTGTTGCACGGAGACAAATCCAACGATGCCTGGCTTACTCCCGGCGACGTGATCCTGATTCCCTCTGCAGGCCCTCGCGCCGCCATCGCCGGCAGCGTCGAGCATCCAGGCATCTACGAGTTGAAAACCGGCACCACGCTCGGCGATGCGATTCAGCTTGCGGGCGGTGTGTCTCCTCTCGCCGCAGGTCAGGAGGCAATTCTCGAGCGTGTGGCCGATGGCGCTGCGCTCGAAGTAAATCGAATTGCCCTTACTCCGGGAGGCCTGACGACGCAGCTTCATAACGGCGACATCGTCCGCCTTCTTCCGGTTGTTCCTCGCTTTGAAAATGCGGTTACTCTGCGGGGAAACGTCGCTGATCCAGGACGATTTCCCTGGCATTCCGGAATGCGAGTTAGTGATCTCATCCCCAGCCAGGCGATGTTACTGACTCGGGATTACTGGGCAGAGCGGAATCGCCTCTCTATGACCGAGCCTTCGAAGGCCGATGCATCGAAAAACAGTGGAGCCTTACAGGCTGAGGATACAAACGTTGCAGATGCGGATGGCCAATCTACCTCGCCTTTAAGGTCCGGAGTCAATCCACTTAGCCAGCCTGCAGACCGGGCGCTCACGGGAGCTCGCGTGCTGTATCGCGAACAGGCACGTAACACACAAGGCGATTCGTCTTTAGGCGCCGCGACCGGCGATGACGGTCCACCGCTGCGAAGCTTCCTGCCTCAGAACATCGTCCAGCCGTCCGGGCCGGAAGTGAACTGGGACTATGCCGTCGTTGAGCGCCTCGATAAGCTAACTCTCGCCACACGCCTGATTCCCTTCAATCTGGGTGACGTGGTTCTTAAGCACGACGCCTCCGCGGATCTGGCGCTCGAGCCTGGAGACGTGGTCACCGTCTTCTCCAAAGCCGACTTCTCCATTCCGCACACGCAACAACCCAAACAAGTCCGCCTCGAAGGCGAAATCCGCATGTCCGGCGTCTATACCGCGCAATCAGGCGAGACACTGCGGAGCCTGGTCGCCCGGGCAGGCGGCCTCACGCCCAATGCTTATCTCTACGGCGCTCAATTCACGCGCGAATCGACTCGCCGTGAGCAACAGAAAAGATACGAAGATTTCCTGAATCAATTGGAAAAGGACGTTAATCAGGGTGCCGCCAACCTCTCCGGACGCGTGATCTCGCCCGAACAAGCTGCAACCGCGCAAGCATCCGTCGCCAGTCAGCGCGAGCTCATCGACCGCCTGCGCCAGGTTCCTATCAATGGCCGCATCGTTCTCGATTTGGATCCCACCAGCAAAGGCGTGAACGCATTGCCTGATGTGCCTCTCGAAAATGGCGATCGGCTCTATGTCCCCAGCCGGCCCTTGACCGTCAGCGTCGTCGGGTCGGTTTATGAACAAGCCGCCTTCCTCTACGACGAAGACCTCAAGGTCGGCGACTATCTGAAAAAAGCCGGCGGTCCGTCTCGCTCTGCCGATCGTAGTCACATGTTCGTGATCCGCGCCGATGGCGCCGTCGTTGCTCGAAGCGCCGGCGTCAAGCCCTTCGGCCGCAGCTTTGAATCACTGCCGGTCCATCCCGGAGACACCCTGGTCGTC
>JAFASD010000501.1 GCA_019244945.1 Acidobacteriaceae bacterium
TCTACATCGTTATCCCGAAAGGATTTTTCCCACAGCAGGATACGGGCCGCATCGGGGGCGCGATAGTCGCCGATCAGGACATATCGTTCGCAGCCATGCGCCAGAAACTGCATGAATTCTTGCGAATTGTTCAAACCGATCCAGCTATGGACGACATCGAAGGTTTTACGGGCGGCGGCACTTTGAACGTCGCCTCGATGTGGGCCCAACTCAAGCCTCTAAACGAGCGGAAAGCCTCAGCCGATCAGGTGATCAATCGGCTTCGAGCCAAAATGGCCCGCGTTCCCGGCGCGACTCTTTATTTGCAGGCGGCGCAGGACGTTCGCGTGGGCGGCCGCGGAAGCAATTCTCAATACCAGTACACCTTGCAATCGGATCATTTGAAGGATCTGAACGAATGGGCGCCCAAGCTGCTCGCAAAACTCAAAACTGTACCGCTCGTTTTGGACGCTAATAGCGATCAGCAGGTACACGGTTTGGAGACGGAGTTGGTCATCGACCGGAGCACTGCATCGCGCTTAGGCGTGCATCCCTACGACGTCGATACCACGCTATACAGCGCATTCGGGCAGCGCCAGGTTTCAACCATGTATACGGGCATCAATCAATATCACGTGGTGCTCGAAGTTTTGCCTGAGTTCCAGCAGAATCCCGCCTCACTCAATTCGATTTACGTTCGTGCGAACAATGGCGCGCCCGTACCGATGTCGACCTTCACGCATTACCAAACCGTCATGACCTCACTGACCGTGAATCATCAAGGGCAGTTTCCGTCAACTACGTTGTCTTTCAACCTGGCGCCTGGCGTCGCGCTCAGCGAGGCAGTCAAGGCGGTGCAAACCGCTGAGGACGACATCGGAATGCCCGCCAATGTTCATGGCGCATTTGCCGGAACGGCGCAGGCGTTTCAGGCTTCGCTGAGCTCAGAGCCGTTGCTGATTCTGGCGGCTCTGCTGGCGGTGTATATCGTCCTGGGGATGCTGTACGAGAGCTATGTTCACCCGATTACGATTCTTTCGACTCTGCCATCGGCGGGTGTCGGCGCTCTTTTGGCATTGATCATCTTCGGCGTCGATCTGACGGTCATAGCTCTCATCGGAATCATCCTGCTCATCGGAATCGTGAAGAAAAACGCAATCCTGATGATCGACTTCGCGCTTGAAACCGAACGCAAGCACGGCGTCTCAGCGAAGCAGGCCATCTATCAGGCGTGCCTGCTGCGCTTCCGGCCCATCATCATGACCACTATGGCAGCTCTCCTCGGCGGCTTGCCTTTGGCTCTCGGCACCGGAACGGGGTCGGAACTGAGGCGCCCCTTGGGCATCACGATTGTCGCCGGTCTAATGCTAAGCCAAATTCTCACTCTCTACACCACGCCGGTAATTTATCTCTTTCACGACAAACTGCAGCGCTGGTTCGGACACACTCAGCAACTGAGCCCAAGATTGCAGACCATGCTGACAGACACCCCGGGTTAGACAAAATAGAAGTGTGAAGTCTGTAGCCTGTTGTGCCGTGCTTTCCGCATTTCTTTCTGCTTCTCTCTTGAGCCAGACGCTTCCTGTTCCGCAGGTACCGGCACCGCCGGAAGCTGGCGCACAGGCCTCTGCAACGCCGGTACAGCACAAACTCTTCGAAATTCCTCTGCTCGATTGCTCCGGGCTGCCTTGCGTGGACTTGGCGACCGGAAGCGGAAAAACATTGCGCCTGCTGATCGACACGGCGGAAGCCAATTCGTACCTCGACATCAAGGTCGCGCAGTCTTTGGGACTGGAGCTTCAGCCGTTGAAGGGCAGCGATGGCAATGTCATCAATGAAGTACAGCAGACCATCGTGCCCGGCGCTCATTTCGGAGATCTGCCGATGGGCGATTTCCCGTTCATGGTTTTGGATACTACGCCGCAACCGGACAAGCCGGGCGAAAGAACCGAACGCCTGCCGGGAGATGGCGTGCTCACATATAACGCTTTCAAAAATCGCTTGATTCAAATCGACTATGCGAATCACATGGTGCGAATCTCAGAACCGCAGGATGACGCCCAGCCTTGCCCACACAATTGCAGCCGGCTCGTCATTAAACATTTCGGCAGCTTTGGACCGGTCACGCTAACGGCCGATGGCTTCACGCTGAATGGCCAGCCAATCGACGCCCAGATCGACACTCTCTTTACCGGGACCATGCTCGTCTACCCGGGATCCGTCGAAAAACTCGGACTCAAAAAAGAGAGCAAGTCGAAACACAAAGAATTCTTTCCGTTCACCCAGGGCGGTCTCAAGCTGGCCAGGGCCGAGGGCGCAACCGAGAGCTTCCACGATATGCAGTTAGTGCAAAATGGGCCGCTATATTTCGGGACAACGGACGATCATCTGCCGTCCGCAAGCTTCGACGCTGCAGTCGGAAGCGGCTTATTGAGCCATGCTGTCGTTACTTTCGATTTCAAAGGCATGCAGATGTGGATGGAAGCTACGAGCGCGCAGACGCCCACGCCCGCAGCGCCTCCGCAGCCCGCACCACCGGAATAGCCCAGCTCTCATCGCTATGCGGCTATTACTTTCCCGTCTCGCATCGTCACGGTGCGATCCGCAAAAGCCGCTGCTTCGGGGTTGTGCGTGATCATCAGAATCGTTTGATGCGTCTTTTTGTTGAGATCACGCAGTATATTCAAAACTGCGTTCGAGTTCTCCGTATCGAGATTGCCGGTCGGCTCGTCGGCTAACAGAATCGCCGGCTGATTTACCAGCGCACGCGCAATAGCGACCCGCTGCTGCTCACCTCCGGAAAGAGCGCGCGGCTTATGATCGAGCCGCCCCCTGATTCCGAGCAGTTGCAGAGTCTCTTCAAAACCCGGAGGATGCGTCGTAAGACCGGCAAGCGCCTGCGCAATCTCAATGTTGTCTCTCGCGGTGAGCGTCGGCAGCAGATTGTATTTCTGAAAAACGAAGCCGATTTTCTTTTGGCGCATTTCGGTGCGCTCTGATTCGGAAAGTTTGCGAAGGTCTGCACCGTCGATCAGAACCTCGCCCGCACTCGGAGGCGCAAGTCCCCCAAGAATGTGGAACAGCGTCGATTTACCCGAACCGGA
>JAFASD010000014.1 GCA_019244945.1 Acidobacteriaceae bacterium
TGCTCTAAGGAAGTACTGAAAAGATGGGCGTACGCTTGTGGAATACGCGGGTTCACGGCGCGCAGCTCGCTGGCGGGTAGAGCTGCGGATCCCGACGTCCCCGATAGCGGCCCAAAATTAGCCGTCGTTGCCGGAATGGTCCCGAAGTTGGATCCCGAGATCAAATCAACCACCGCGTAGTTCGGTGGATTGAAGAGAACGTTGTAAGTAACGTTCCCGAAATTGCGCTGATAACCGATGGAGTAACCACCGCGGAAGCTTGTTTTACCGTCCCCGAAGACGTCCCAGGCGAACCCGACGCGTGGCGAAAAGTTTGTCTTGCTTGGCGCCCACAACTCACCAATGGAGCTTTGCGGCGCGGGCATGACCTTCCCGTTAGCCACCGAAGCAAAGATGCCGGGATTATAAATACTCGTTGTTCCCGCAAAGTAAAAGTTCGAATCGAGATTGTCGTTCACGTTGTGCTGAACGCCGAAGTACTCCCACCGGACGCCGAGATTCAGCGTCAGCCGGCGATTCACTTTCCACGAGTCCTGAACATATGCGGCTCCCTCACGATAGCGGTTGCTACGCTCGAACGTCGGCGGACCTACGGGGAGCGCAATAGTACACGCGGGCGTCTGAACACCGGCTACGCAAGGATATTTACCCTGCGGATAAATAGCCGCTTGGAAGGAGTAGAGATCACCGGCTAGGAAATTATCAATGCCCTGGGGCACAGTTTGGCCGAAGGCCTCGATGCCTTGCTCGTAAGCCGCAAACGTGCGGTTGTCGCGCAAGTACGTGGCGGACCCGCCGAAGCGGATGGCGTGGCTGCCCTTGGTCCAACTGAAATCCTGATAGGCCTGACCGAAATTCTGCGGTCCGCCAAAGGGAATGCCATTGGCCGGGTCAGCGGGAAGGTAGCCGGGAAGCGAAACGTTATAGCCGGCTATTGCGGTCGCTGTCTGGCCGCTCCCGAGGAAGAATCTCGGAACCACGCCCGCCGACGAAAGCGGCTCGAGATTGTTGAAGCGATTGAAGTCCACTTTCGACTGAGATACAAACGTTGGTGAGAACGTATGCGTGATCGAGGCAATTACGACGTTATTGAAATTTGTTTGGCCAGTGTTATACGCGGGGTATGGACTGTTCGAGACGCCGCCCGCGAAATCGTATTCGCTGTATAGCGAATACTCCGCGAACATCTGCGTTTTGTCGCTGAGATTGTAGTCAACACGGTTGATGGAGTTATACGTGTTCTGCGGAACGCCGGCGCCCGAATCGCTCGGTGTGGCATAAGAAACTAGGTCAAACATTGGCGCGCCGGGATTGTAACTGGCGCAACCACCCGTCGTCGCGCCGCCACACGGATCTTGCCCGAGCGCTGTCAAAGCATTGCGGCTGAGCACCGAAATGGGAGTAATTCCACCCAGCTTGCCGTAAGTGGAAAAAATGGATTGAACATTCGGAGCCGCCGCCGCAATCAACGCCGGATCCGGTATCAAAGTCGTAATATTCGCAATGCTGCGCACACGCGTCCATTCCGTGTCGCTGAAGAAGAACAATTTGTTTTTCTTGATCGGACCGCCAAATGAGTACCCGAACTGGTTCCGCGTATAGTGCGGCTTTGCAACGTCGGTAGCGTTGTTTTCGAAAGTGTTCGACGCGAGATCCGAGACGCGCAGAAATTCATATGCGGTGCCGTGAAATGCATTCGTTCCGGTTTTCGTAGTGACGTTGACGATGCCCGAATCGGCTCGTCCGTACTCGGCAGTAAAGTTATTGGTAATAACCCCAACTTCCTGCACCGAATCGAGCGGTGTCAGTTGTCCTACGGAAGCGTTGAACTCGTTGTTGTTCGCGACTCCGTCGAGCAGCACATTTGTTCCTTCCGAACGCAGCCCGTTGATCGCCACGCCAACACCGCGGGCGGCCGGATCGTCTTCGCTCACGTTCCCCGACGTGACCACGAGCGCGTACGGATTGCGCGTCAACGTCGGAAGCTGCAGAACCTGCTGCGTCGAAAGCGTCTGCTGGATGGTCTGCGTTTCCGCATTGACCTGTACGGCCGATTCGGTCACCTCGACTACATTACTGGTTTGTCCCACCTTTAGTGTCGCGTTCACTTCTGACTTGGTGCCTACCGTGACGGTCACTCGGGCCTCGAAGGTGTTGAATCCCTGCGATGTCACAATGACCTGGTATTCGCCGGGCTCCAGATTTGCAACCAGATAGATGCCGCTTCCGTTTGAAACCGTTGTACGTTCCGTACCGCTTGCGACGCTTCTAATGGAGATGTTTGCGTTGGCGACGATCGCCCCGCTGGGATCGTTAACTGTACCTGCAATCTGGCCGGTTTCGGTCTGCGCGCAGATCAGGCCCGCAGCGCCGAACAACACAGTGACAAATCGCAGGAATTGATTGAATTTGAGATTCGACATGAAAGTCCCCCACTTTTTGCTGCATTCATGTTGCTAGTTGCAACATGTTGCTAGTAGGGTAAGCGCTTATCGGTGTTAGCGCTTCGACTGATCCTCGGGCCGATTGAAAGGTGCGACGGGT